>NZ_JBFUBY010000113.1:0-21800 GCF_056405515.1 Polaromonas sp. P1_G2 | reverse complement strand
CCCTGAGGGTTGGTTGGTGCTGGGTTCCCTGCAACTGCAGGACAACCAACTGGCGCAGGCGCAAAGCTCGCTGGAGCGCTATGTCGGCCTGGCGCAGCAACAGACTGCCGAAGGCGAACGCAACCGCGGCTTGGCCCAGGCTTATTTGTCTCTCTCGCAAATTGCGGAAAAACGCAAGGATTACGCCGCGGCGGAAAGCTGGCTGGCCAGGATTGACAACGCCTCCGACCTGGCGCTGGCGCAGACCCGGCGCGCTTCCATCCTGGCCAGCCAGGGCAAGCTCGACGAGGGCCGCCAGCTGATCCGCAAGCTGCCCGAGCGCAATCCGGCCGAGGCCAGGGTCAAACTCAATGCGGAAGTGTCCCTGCTGCGCGAGTTCAAGCAGTACCAGCTGGCCCACAAGGTGCTAGCCGAGGCGCTGGTGAAGGCGCCAGAAGAAACCGAGCTGATTTACGACCAGGCCATGATGGCCGAAAAGCTGGGCAAGCTCGATGAGATGGAAAGCCTGCTGCGCAAGGTCATCCAGCTCAAGCCCGACTACCACCACGCCTACAACGCCCTGGGCTACTCGCTGGCCGATCGCAGCGTGCGCTTGCCCGAGGCGCGCGAGTTGATCCGCAAGGCGCTGGAATTTGCCCCCGCCGACCCGTTTATCCGGGACAGCCTGGGCTGGGTGGAATTCCGCCTGGGCAACAAGGCAGAAGCCGCGCAGATCTTCGAGGCCGCCTACAAGGCCAAACCCGATGCGGAGATCGCCGCGCATTTCGGCGAAGTGCTGTGGACCATGGGCCAGCGCGACCGCGCCATTGCCATCTGGAAGGAAGGCAGATTGCTCAATCCCGAGAACKAAACGCTGCAGGAAACGCTCAAGCGCCTGCGCGTGAAGCTGTAAGCCGGGATACCCATCTTGCCGCCCACCCTCCGCACGCGCCTGGCCCGGCTGGCCCTTGGTTTTGCGACCCTCTTCACCGTGTTTTTCGTTGCCGGCTGCGCGCAAATGCCCAGGGCAACAGCCCAGGATGGACTGAAAAACGATTTCTGGACCGGCCGTATCAGCCTGCAGGTGCAGAGTGAGCCGGCACAGTCTTTTTCGGCCAGCTTCGAGCTCAAAGGCCGGGCCGAACGCGGTGAACTCACGCTGATCAGTCCCTTGGGCAATGTGCTGGGCGTGCTGCGCTGGTCGCCCGGCGAAGCGGTACTGGACTCGGGCGGCGGCAAAGTCCAGCGTTTTGCCTCCGTCGATGAGTTGAYGGCCCAGGCCACGGGTGCGGCCGTACCGATAGATGCGCTGTTTGCCTGGCTGCGCGGCGACAATGCCGCCGCCGCCGGTTGGTCGGCCGACCTCTCACGCCGCCAGGAAGGCCGCATTTCGGCCAAAAGGTCCCAGCCGGCGCCGCAGGCCGACCTGCGTGTCGTGCTCGATCAGTAATAGCCCTCCCGCCGCCCTCCCCGGCCTTCGCTCTYTTTCATGACCTCCATCGCTCCCGCCTCAGGTACCGCGCCGCCGCTCAAGGCCCTGTATGACGTGCCGGCACCCGCCAAGCTCAATCTTTTCCTGCACATCACCGGCCGCAGGCCGGACGGCTACCACCTGCTGCAGTCCGTTTTCATGCTGATCGACTGGTGCGATACCCTGCACTTTGAGCTGCGCACTGACGGTCGGATCAGCCGGGAGGACCTGGAAACGGACGGCCACACGGCAGAAGCTTTGCCCACGGACGACCTTGCGGTGCGGGCCGCGCGGGCATTGCAGGCCGCCTGCGGCACCTCGCTGGGCGTCCACATCGGCCTGCAAAAGCGGATTCCCTCACAGGCCGGCATGGGCGGAGGTTCGTCGGATGCGGCCAGTTGCCTGCTGGCTCTGCAACGGCTGTGGGGCGTGCGCCTGCCGCCGCAGGAGCTGCGCGCCCTGGCCCTCTCGCTGGGCGCTGACGTGCCTTTTTTCCTTTCGGGCGGCCATGCCTGGGTGGAGGGCATAGGCGRAAAAATCACGCCGCTGGCCCTGCCCTCGGCTCGTTTTCTGGTGGTCAAACCGGCGGCCGGGCTCCCCACACAAGGTATTTTCAGCGCGCCGTGGCTCAAACGTGACACAGAAACTGCTACAATCCAAGGCTTTGCTGCAAATGCTGAAGGCCAGTCGAAATCGTTTGATTTCGGATTCGGCCGCAACGACTTGCAGCCGGTAGCGCAGGGGATGTGCCCGCAGATTGGCCAATCGCTCGATTGGCTGAAAAGCAGGCAACTCCAGGGGCGCATGACCGGCTCCGGAAGTGCTGTATTTGCGCAACTGCCGCATGAAATGGATTTGCCGGACACCTCGGGATTGCCTGAGGGCTGGAAAGTCCGCCAATGCGGTAATTTGGAGGCGCATCCCCTGGCCGGTTGGTAAAATAACCGCTCTCGAAATGTGTTTCCAAGCGACCATAAATGAATAAGTTATAGGTCTGTTGTTGGCAACAACAACTGTCCTGTGTAGGGGTGTCGCCAAGCTGGTTAAGGCACCGGATTTTGATTCCGGCATTCGCAGGTTCGAATCCTTCCACCCCTGCCAAATTTAAGACTGAGGGCCACAGCCCCGGTGTCGCGGACCCGCCCGGCGCGGGCCTGCGTGACTCCTGACAGACCCGCATGATGTGTATCAGCGGGTCTGTATGTTTTTGGAAACACGGCAGCCAAGCGGCGCTCACTGCCAAGCCCGTAGCAACGTGTTGTCCCCCGTGCGTATTTTGCTTCGATCAGAAATTTCAGCCACGTTCAAGTCCTTGTAGCAGCTGGGCCCCACATGCAAACGCACCATCCCGACTTCATGGTTTTTACCGGCAATGCCAATCCGAGCATGGCCCTTGAGATCTCCCAGCACCTGGGCATTTCGCTGGGCGCGGCCCATGTGGGTCGTTTTTCGGATGGTGAGGTCACCGTCGAGATTCAGCAGAACGTGCGGGCTCGCGATGTGTTTGTGGTTCAGTCGACCTGCGCGCCGACCAACGACAACCTGATGGAATTGCTCATCATGGTCGACGCGCTGAAGCGGGCTTCGGCCGAGCGCATCGCCGCGGTGATCCCGTATTTCGGCTATGCGCGGCAAGACCGCCGCCCGCGTTCGGCGCGTGTGCCGATCACGGCCAAGGTGGTGGCCAACATGCTGCAGGCCGTGGGCGTGTCGCGTGTCTTGACGATGGACCTGCACGCCGACCAGATCCAGGGCTTTTTCGACATCCCGGTCGACAACATTTATGCGTCGCCGGTGCTGCTGGGCGATTTGCGCCAGAAGAATTACGCCGACCTGATGGTCGTTTCGCCCGACGTGGGCGGTGTGGTGCGGGCCCGGGCGCTGGCCAAGCAGCTGGGCTGCGACATGGCCATCATCGACAAACGCCGCCCCAAGGCGAACGTGTCGGAAGTGATGCACGTGATCGGCGATATCGAAGGCCGCAACTGCGTGATCATGGACGACATGATCGACACGGCCGGCACGCTGGTCAAGGCGGCCGAAGTGCTCAAGGAGCGCGGCGCCAAGAAGGTTTACGCGTATTGCACGCACCCGATTTTTTCGGGCCCGGCCATAGACCGCATCGCCAAGGGCGACGCGCTTGATGAAGTGGTGATCACCAACACCATTCCGCTGAGCCCCAATGCAGAAGGCTGCAAGAAGATTCGCCAGCTCTCCGTGGCGCCGCTGATCGCTGAGACCATACAGCGCATCGCCAAGGGAGAGTCGGTCATGAGTTTGTTTTCGGACCAGGACAACCTGTTCTGAGCTGAAACAAAAAGCGGCTGCACGGCCCGCGAAGCCTCAAGCTTCACGGAATCCAGGCAGCTTTTTAAAGCAGAGCGAGACTGGTCGCGGTCCGTTCTTTATTGGAGTTGATTATGAAATTCGTCGCTTTTGAGCGCGCAAAGCAGGGCACGGGTGCGAGCCGCCGTCTCCGCATCACGGGCCGCACGCCCGGTATTGTTTACGGTGGCACCGGTGAACCCACGCTGATCGAACTCGATCACAACGCGTTGTTCCACGCCATCAAGAAAGAAGCGTTCCATGCTTCCATCCTCGAGATGGAACTGGCCGGCAAAGAACAAAAAGTTCTGCTGCGCGACCTGCAAATGCACCCGTACAAGCAGCAGATCCTGCACATCGACTTCCAGCGCGTGGAAGCCAAGACCAAGATGACCGTCAAAGTGCCCGTGCACTACAGCGGTGAAGAAGAGTCGCCGGCCGTCAAGACCGAGAACTGCCTGGTCAACCACGTGATCACCGAGCTGACCGTCTCCTGCTTCCCGGCCGACATCCCCGAATTCATCGCCGTCGACCTGAAGGGCCTGAAGAAGGGCTCGCCGCTGCACGTCAAGGACATCACGCTGCCAAAGGGCGTGAAGTTTGTCGCCAAGGGCCAGGAAAACCCGGTTCTGGTGTCCGTGTCCGCCGTTTCCGACGAAGCCGAGGCCGATGCCGCAGCAGCCGCTGCAGCAGCCGCACCGGTGGACCCGAAAGCCGCCAAGGCCGCCGCCGCCAAGGAAGCCAAAGCCGGCGCCAAGGCTGACGCCGCCAAGCCTGCCGCCAAGAAGTAATTCGCTTCAAGCGCAGGCCTGAAAAGGCCAACGGCCCTTGTCCTCTTGCGGGACAAGGGCCGTTTTTCTTTCTCACTAGGATTCTGAACCGCAAGCCTCCGCAAAAGGCCGGGCTATGCGCACCTAGAATCGAGCGGATGGAAATCTCCAAATGATCAAATTGTTCGTCGGTCTGGGCAATCCCGGTCCTGAATATGAGGCTACCCGCCACAACGCCGGCTTCTGGTGGATAGACGCCCTCTCGCGGGAGCTCAAAGCCCCTCTCAGCCTCGAAAAAGGCTACCACGGCCAGGTTGCACGCATCACGGTGAACGGCCAGAACGTCTGGCTGCTCAAGCCGCTGACCTTCATGAACGTGTCGGGCAAGTCGGTCGCGGCGCTGGCGCGGTTTTTCAAGCTCGCGCCCGAGGAAGTGCTGGTAGCTCACGACGAGATGGACATCGTGCCGGGGCAAGTCAAACTCAAGTTCGGCGGCAGCCACGCCGGCCACAACGGCCTGCGCGACATCCACGCGCAGCTGGGCACACCCGACTACTGGCGCCTGCGCATAGGCGTGGGCCACCCCGGCGTCAAGGCCGAAGTGGTCGACTGGGTGCTGAAAAAGCCTTCGGCCGAGCACCGCATCGCCATTGAAGACTGCATCACCCGTTGCCTCAAGGCGGTGCCGGAGCTGCTCAAGGGCGAGATGGAAAAGGCCACGATGATGATCCACACCAGCACGCCGCCGCGGCCCAAACCGCCACGCAAGGTTTAGAACCGGAATCCGAAGCCAATCCGAAGACTGGGGTTAAATCTTCAGCGTGCCGCGATGATGGGAATCACGGCCTGCAGGCGCTGGTATTTTTCCCACAGGGTTTCCCGCGTTTCAATGTGCTGCGGATTCAGGGGAATGCAGGCCACGGGGCAGACCTGCACGCACTGCGGTTCGTCGAAATGGCCGACGCATTCGGTGCATTTGTGCGGGTCGATCTCGTAGATCTCTTTGCCCAGATAGATGGCCTGGTTGGGGCATTCGGGCTCGCAGACGTCGCAGTTGATGCATTCGTCGGTGATCATCAAGGCCATGTTCAGCCCCCTTTCGCTGCCCGGTGCGCGACCGCGAGGGCCGACGCCACCGCGGGGCTCACCATCTGGGCCACGTCGCCGCCCAGCTTGCTGATCTCGCGCACCAGCGTGCTGCTGATGCATTGCAGCGGCGCGTCAGGTAGCAAAAACACGGTTTCCACCTGGGGGCGCAGCTTGCGGTTCATGGCCGCCATCTGGGCTTCGTAATCAAAGTCCGTCAGGTTGCGGATACCGCGCACCACGGCCGAGGCTTTTTGCGCCGCGCAAAAATCCATGATCAGGCCGTCAAAAGGCAGCACGGCCACGCCGGCAATGCCCTGCGTTTCGGCCTGTACTTGCGCCACGCGGGCCTCCAGCGAAAACAGGGTTTTCTTGTGGTGGGCCGCGGCCACGGCGATGACGATCTGGTCAAACAGCCCGGCCGCGCGGCGCACCACGTCGCCATGGCCCAGCGTGAAAGGGTCAAAAGTGCCGGAGTAGACAGCGATGCGCGGGGTGGCCATGCTGGAATTATGCCCGCCCCACCGCTGCAACCGGCCGGCTGGCCCCCGTAACCACGCGGCAGGCAAGGCTGCCGGACTCGTGAGCGGTATCAGGCCGCTGGCGCGCCCAGCCCGGCCAGCAGGTGGAAATGCACGGCACCGGCCTTGCCGTTGCGGTGCAGCTTGAGGCCCAGGGGCAGCAATTCCTCCTCAGTCCAGGCTTTGGGGGACTCCAGGTACACCAGGCCGGTTGGGCCTATGGCCCGTGCCGCGGCTTGCAGTGCGGATTCGAACAGCGTGGACTCAAAAGGCGGGTCCAGCAGCACCAGTTGCAGGCTGCCGGGGGCAACGCGCTTGAGCGCACTGAGCCCGTCGCCGCGCTCGATGTGGCACATCTCAGCCTTGAGCCTGGCCTGCACCGCCTTGAGCTGCAGCACCAGAGCCGGGTCCTGCTCGCACAGCAGCACGTCGGCAGCGCCGCGTGAGGCGGCCTCAAAACCCAGCGCGCCGGTTCCGGCGAACACGTCCATGCAGCGCCAGCCCGTCAAGTCCTGGCCCAGCCAGTTGAACAAGGTTTCGCGCACGCGGTCAGGCGTGGGACGCAGGCCGGGCTTGCTGGGAACCGGCAGCTTGGTGCGTTTGTACAGCCCGCCGATGATGCGGATTTCGCCGGGCGGCACGGTCTTGCGGCCCACCACCTTGCCGCCCTTGGGACGCGGTTTTTTGCCGGCGGGGGTTTCTGTGGGTGCGGGAGTGTATTTCATGGTGCGGCGCCGAGGATAACAGTGACCATTTTCTCAGGCTGCAGCTTGCGCGCAAAGGCGGCCTTGATGTCGGCCACCGTCACCTTGTCCACCTGCTGCGTCCAGGTGTCCAGGTAATCCAGCGGCAGCTTGTTCCAGGCGATGCTTGCGATGTTGTCCAGCAGCTTGCGGTTGCTGTCGATGMGCAGCGCAAAACCGCCTATGAGGTTGTCCTTGGCGGCCTTCAGTTCGGCCTCGGTGGGGCCGTCGGCGACAAAGTCCTTGACCACCTCATGCGCCAGCTTCACCGCCTGGCCGGCCTGATCGGGCCGCGTCTGCAGGCTCACAGTGAAGCTGCCGGCATGCAGGCCGGGCGAGAAATAGCTGGTAACGCCGTAAGTCAGCCCCCGCTTTTCACGCACTTCCCGCGTCAGGCGCGAGACAAAACCGCCGCCGCCCAGGATGTAGTTGCCGATGGTCAGCGCGAAATAATCCGGGTCGGTGCGCTTGAAGCCGGGCTGGCCTATCAGCACATGGGCCTGCGCCGAATCAAAGGGAATGCGCTTTTCCTCGGCCTGGGCCAGCGGCGCCACTTCGGCCACCTCCGGCAAGGGCGGCAGGCCGGCGCACGCCACCTGAGGCAGGCGCGACAGCAGGCGCGCCGCGATCACATCGGCCTGCGCGCGCGTCACGGCGCCCACCATGCTGACGCGCGCGCGGCAAGCCGCCACGCCGGCGCTGTAGAAAGCGCGCATGTCGGCCACGCTGATGCGCGCCAGCGTGGCCTCGGTCACCTCATAGCCGTAGGGGTGCGTGCCGTACACCGCTTTCGCGTAGGCACGGGCAATGATGCTGCCGGGCCGGGTGTAGGACTCCTTGAGCGAGGCCACCATGCGCTCGCGTTCACGCTGCCAGATGGCGTTGGGGAAGGACGGCTCGGCGATCTGGCGCGCCGCAAGCGCCACGGCCTTGTCGAGCAGCTCGGGGTCAGTCAGGGAGCGCAACGAAAAACCCAGGCGCTCACCCGTGGCGCTGACGCCGAACTGTGCCCCCAGGTCGGCCCAGGCCTCGCTGAGCGCATTTTCGTCCATGGCGGGCTCGCCGTTTCTGGCTTCCAGGCCCTTGTCCAGCATGGTCATGGTCATGCTCGCCAGGCCCGCCTGGGCGGCCGGGTCGCGCCGGGTGCCTGCATCAAAATCGATCTGCACATCCAGCATGGCGATGGCCGGGCTTTCGACCAGGTAGACCTGGGCGCCGTTCGTTTGTGTCCATTGCTGGATGGGGATGGCCGCACCGGCCGTTGCCTGCAGGCACAGGCAAAAAAAGCCGGCAACCCAGAGGGTGAGAGAGCTGCGAGCCCTGTTTTTCGTGGCGATGTTCATGAGGATTCGGGTGTCGGGTTCAGGAGCCGTCATGGCGGATGGGGAGCGCCGGCTTGCGGGGTTTGCGATTGGGGTCTACGGGTTGCGGCAGCAAGGTGACCTGGGTCATCTGGTCGTCGCCGAAGTATTTGGCGGCTACCGCCTGCACTTCGGCGGTAGTGACGCGGCGCAGGCCGGCAATCACACGCTCGCTGCCGTCCAGCGGCAAGCCCTGTACCCAGTTGGAGCCCAGTTCGCGCGCCTGGCTGAACACGGAGTCGAGCTTGTAGATCTCGCTGGCCACCCACTGCGTTTTGACGCGCTTGAGTTCCGCCTCGCTCACGCCTTCGCGCGCGACGAGCGCCACTTCGCGGCGCAGGGCCTCGGCCACCTGCTGGGTGGTCTTGCCGTCCGCGGGAACGCCGTCGAGCACAAAAAGCTGCGGCCCCCGCCCCATCAGGCCATTGGAGGCGCCCGCGCCGTCGGACACCCGGTTGTCGCCCTGCACCAGGGCCCGCTCCAGGCGCGCACCGCCATAGCCGTCGAGCACCGCGGCCAGCACGGTGAGTGCCAGCGCGTCGCGGCTGCCCGCAGCCGTCGGCGAAACCGGTGCGCCGGCGACCGCATCCGCGAGGTCGGCCGGCTCCAGCTTGGGCACCTTGAAAGACATGCCGACGTAAGCCTGGCTCGCCGGGGCCTTGTAGTCGAGGCGGCGCAGGCCATCCTGCTCGGGCTCTTCGCGAGGCTTACGCACGGGCACCGGCCGGGCGGGGATGCCGCCGTAGTATTTCTCGACCAGTTTCCTGACCTGGGCGACTTCCACGTCGCCCGCCACTACCACGGCCGCATTGGCCGGCACATACCAGCGCCGGTGGAAATCGCGCACGTCGGCCGGCGTCATGGCGTCCAGGTCGCTCATCCAGCCGACGACAGGGCGCCGGTAGGGCGAGGTCATGAAGGCCATGGCCGCGCCTTGCTCGTACAGCATGGCGCGCGGCGAATCCTCGGTGCGCAGGCGGCGCTCCTCCTTGACCACCTCGATCTCGCGCTTGAACTCTTCGTCGGGCCACTGCATGTGGGCAAAGCGGTCGGCCTCCAGGCGCATCACCTCTTCAAGCTTGCCGGCGGGAATCTGCTGGTGGTAACCGGTGCTGTCGCGGCTGGTGAAGGCGTTTTCGCGGCCGCCCAGCGCGGCAACCCGCTTGGAAAAATCGCCGGGTTTCACCGTCGGCGTGCCCTTGAACATCATGTGCTCCAGCGCATGGGCCACACCGGAGGTGCCGTCCACCTCATCCATGGAGCCGACCCGCACCCACAGCATGTGCGCCACCGTGGGTGCTCTACGGTCGGGTTTGACAATCACCGTGAGGCCATTGGCCAGCGTGAATTTCTCCACCACCGGCACGGCGGCGGGCGTCTGCGCGAAGGCGGCGCCCCCAAGGCACAGCGCGGGGTACTGGGGGCGTCAAAAGGGTTTGTCTGGGGTGTTTCATAGAATAGCTGGGTGGCGCCGCACGTTGCCCCGCAATGGTGCAACAGCCCACTAGGACTCCGCAAGCATACCCAATGTTCAGTTTTTTCAAGAAAAAATCCCCGCCCCCCGCCGCCGCGCCTTCTCCGGCCCCTGATGCCCCGCCCGCCGTGGCCGCGGACAGCGCAGCGGTGGCCGCCCCTACGCCGGCGCCCGCCGGGGGTGGGTTGATAGGCAGCGCGCTGGTCACACCCATCGCCATTCCGGTCCCGGGCGCCATCGCGCCGGAGCGTGAGCGCTGGCTGGGCAAGCTGCAGGCCGGCCTGCGCAAGACCGGCTCCAGCATCTCCACCGTGTTCACCGGCAGCCGCATCGATGATGCGCTTTACGAAGATCTGGAAACCGCCTTGCTGATGGCCGACGCCGGCACCAAGGCCACCGAACACCTGCTGGCCGACGTCAAGCGCCGGGTGCGCGAAGGCGGCATGACCCACCCCGTGGCCGTCAAGAACGCGCTGGTGGACTCCATCGCGCAACTGCTCAAACCGCTGGAGCAGCCGCTGGTGATTGGCCAGTACCAGCCCACCGTGATCATGGTGACCGGCGTGAACGGCGCCGGCAAGACCACCTCCATCGGCAAGCTCACGCGCCACCTGGCCACCGAGGGCGCTTCGGTGCTGCTGGCGGCGGCCGACACCTTTCGCGCGGCCGCGCGCGAGCAGCTCAGCGTCTGGGCCGACCGCAACACGGTCGAGATCGTGAGCCAGGAAGGCGGCGACCCGGCCGCCGTGAGTTTCGACGCCGTGAGCGCCGGCAAGGCGCGCGGCAAGGATGTGGTGCTGGTCGACACCGCCGGCCGCCTGCCCACACAGCTGCACCTGATGGAAGAGCTGCGCAAGATCAAGCGTGTGGTGCAAAAGGCCGACGCCACGGCTCCCCACGAAGTGCTGCTGGTCATCGACGGCAACACCGGCCAGAACGCGCTGGCCCAGGTCAAGGCCTTTGACGACACGCTGCAACTGACGGGCCTCATCGTGACCAAACTGGACGGGACGGCCAAGGGCGGCGTGCTGGCGGCCATCGCGCTGTGGGCCCGCGAACGTGCCCTGGCTTCGCCGGCGTTGCGCCCCGTCTCGGTGTATTTCATCGGCGTGGGCGAGCAGCTTGAAGACCTGGAAACCTTCAACGCGCGCGAATTCGCACAGGCCCTGCTGGGCTGAAGCGCTTCTTCAGGCGCCGCCAAGCCGCAGCAGCAATACCGCTGCCACCACAAAGACCACGATAAAGACGGTTTCGGTCACCAGCAGCGCGACCGGCTTCCAGCCCAGCTTAAGCAGGTCCTCGAAGCTGGTCTTGACACCAGCGGCAGCGATCGCCGTCACCAGCATCCAGCGTGAGGCGTCACCGGCCAGTTGAACCAGCGGCGGGCTGATGAATCCGGCGCTGGCCAGCATCACCAGCACGACAAAGGCCAGCAAAAATCCCGGCACCAGCGGCACTTCGGTTTCCGGCACCTTCACGGCCGGATGCTTGCGGTACATCACCGCCACCGCCAGCACCACGGGCATCAGCATCATGACGCGGAACAGCTTGACCACCGTCGCCGTGTCGCCGGCCTGCGGGCCCAGCATCATGCCGGCCGCCACTACCTGGGCCACGTCGTGGATGGAGCCGCCCAGCACGATGCCGGCCTGCCCCGGCAGCAGGCCTATGGCCTGGAGGCTGAAGGGGTAGACCACCATGGCCAGCGTCGACAGCACCGTGACGCCCACGACGGCCAGCAGCGTGAAGCGCTCGTTTTCCTTGGTCTGGGGCAGCACGGACGAAATCGCCAGCGCCGCCGACGCGCCGCAAATCGCCACCGCGCCGCCCGAGAGCAGGCCCTCGTCGCGCGAGCACTTGAGCCAGCTCGCCAGCAGCAGGCCCAGCCCTATCGTGAGCAGCACCGCCAGCACGATCACCGCCGCGGTCCCCAGGCCCAGCTGGGCCACTTGCGAAAACGTGATGCGCGCGCCCAGCAAGGCCACTCCGACGCGCAGCACCACCCGGCCGCAAAAACCTATGCCTTTGGCCGTCTGCGGATTGCTGTTGAGGAAATGAAAAGCCAGGCCTATCAGCAGCGCATACAGCAGCTGCGGCCCGCCGTAATGCTCGGATACGAAGGTGGCCGCCAGCGCAATCACCATGCATACCATCACACCGGGGAAATACGAAGCCAGCTGCACGCGCCATTTGAGAATCATCGGGACCCAGTCAAAATAATCAGGAAGAGATCAGCGAGGCGACGCCCGCCTCATGGGCGCTTGAGCACGCCTTCGAGCAAGGCGGCGCCGGCCGGGCTGCCGGCCACCAGCATGCGGCTTTCCAGCAGCGGCAGGCCGTCCATCGCATGCATCACGGCACCGGCTTCGCGCAACAGCACCGCGCCGGCCGCCGCGTCCCAGGCGCCCATGCCGCGCTCCCAGAAAGCGTCGGCCCTGCCGGCCGCGACATAGGCCAGCTCCAGCACCATCGCGCCGCTGCGGCGAACCTGCCCGAAGGTCTTCAGCACGCGGCCGAACTCGGCGAGGTAGTCGTCCATGAAGGGCGCGCCGGGTTTGGGAAATACCGTGGCGACCAGGCACTGGCCCGGCAGGTGCGGCCCGGCGCAGGCGATGCGCTGTCCGTTCAGCCACGCACCCAGGCCGTTCGCGGCCGTGAAGACTTCATCGCGCGAAGGATCGACCACCACGCCCAGCACCGGCTCGCGGCCCACGCAGAGCGCGATCGACACCGCGTATTGCGGATAGCCGCGCGCAAAATTCGCCGTGCCGTCAATCGGGTCGACCAGCCAGGTGGGCGCGTCCGTCAACTCGCCGTCGCCCTCCTCGCCGACAAAGTGCCCTTCCGGCAGGGCCTGCTGCAAGGCTTCCTGCAGGTCCTCTTCCACCTCGCAGTCAAAGCGTGTGACCCAGTCACCGGGTGCTTTCTGGCTGACGTCCGCCGGCTGCAGGGCAGCCCGCGCCTGCCCGATACGGGCGGCCGCCTCCATGCCGGCAAGCCGGGCTTTTTCGAGCAGAAAAACAAGGTCCATGCTCATGCTTTCTTGGACAGCACACTGACGTAGTCGTGTGCCTGGGTGTTGATGGTCGACACGCGGTACTCCACCGGCTTGTCGCCAAAGGTCAATGCCAGCCGGTGCACTTCCATCACCGGGGCGCCCGCCGCCACACCCAGCACACGGGCCGTGGCCTTGTCGGCCGCCGCCGCGCGTGCGCGCTCCTGGGCGCGCAGCACGGTGATGCCGAAGTCGGTCTGGTAGAGCGCGTAAATCGTGCTGGGCCTTTCGACAAAACGCTTTTCGGTGAGGTTGCGAAAGAGGGCCGCCGAAATCGAGAGCCTGTCGTGCATCACCACGCGGCCGCGCAAGGCGAGCCGGTTCTCTACCCTGAACACGGCCTCGCCGGCCTTGATGCGCAGGGCGGAGGCTTCGAACTCGGTCGCCCGCTCGCGCGCAAAGGCGATGCAATCGATCTCAGGATAGTCACGCTCAAGCGCCTCTTCTTCGTCACCGAAGTTCCAGCGCGGCTCCACATGGAAAAACTGGAACATGAAGCGCGCACTGGTGTGCGGCGCCACAAAAGTGCCCTTGCCCTGCCGACGCACCAGCACGTGCTCATGCACCAGTTCGTCCACCGCATGGCGCAAAGTGCCCACGCTCACCTGCAAAATCCCGGCGATTTCGGCCTCGCTGGGCAGGGGTTTACCCGGACCGTAGTGCCCCGCTTCTATGAGCTTTTGCAGTTCGCGCTTGACCTGGCGGTACAGCGGCAGCGTGTCCCCGCCCGCCAGCGGGCGCAGGGGAGTGGATAGTTTTTTTTCGGTCACGGCCGCCATTGAAACACCGATGGCCGGGTCGTACAAGTCATATATATGAGTCAATTGACAAGGTCGTGGGCGTCCATAAAACTGGCGGCTCGAATTAACCCAGGCCCCTTGATGGAGAACCCATGATTCATTTTGTATTGCATGACGCCAAAGACACCGTGGCCGTTGTGGTGGTGGAAGGTGTGAAAGCAGGAACCGCCATGACCGGCTGGATCATGGACGAGGACCGCATGATCAACGTGCAGGCCCAGCAGGACATCCCCATAGGCCACAAGGTGGCGCTCAAGGACATGGCCGTCGGCGATACGGTGCTGAAGTACGGCATCGACATGGGCAAGGTCGTCGCCAACATCAAGGCGGGCCAGCACGCACATGTCCATAACATCAAAACCAAACGCTGGTAATTGATGGCGCTCCCGGCTACTGCGCGGGCGGGATGCTGCGTTGCAAATCCTCGCCGAGCACCGGCCCGGCTCCGGTTTGCGCCTTGCCTGCCGCCCGCTCGCTACGCCGGGCGCACCATCAATTCGATCATTTTTTGAAAAAGGATTTTCCATGTCAGTCATTAACAAAGACACCACATTCCTGGGCTATCGCCGCGAGAACGGCCGCGTCGGCGTGCGCAACCACGTCATCATCCTGCCGCTGGACGACCTGTCCAATGCGGCGGCCGAAGCCGTGGCCCACAACATCAAGGGCAGCATGGCGATCCCGCACCCTTACGGTCGCCTGCAGTTCGGCGCCGACCTGGAGCTGCACTTCCGCACGCTGATAGGCGCGGGCTGCAACCCCAACGTTGCCGCCGTGGTGGTGATCGGCATTGAAGACAGCTGGACCAAGAAGGTGGTCGACGGCATTGCGACCACCGGCAAGCCGGTGATCGGCTTCGGCATCGAAGGCCACGGCGACCACGAAACCATCATGAAGGCATCCAAGGCGGCGCGCGAATACGTGCAGTGGGCCAGCGAGAAGCAGCGCGAGGTCTGCGGCATCTCCGAACTCTGGGTTTCCACCAAGTGCGGCGAGTCCGACACCACATCCGGCTGCGGCGCCAACCCCACGGTGGGCAACGCCTTCGACAAGCTGCACCCCCTGGGCAACTACCTGTGCTTCGGCGAGACCTCGGAAATCACCGGCGGCGAAAAAATCGTGGCCGACCGCTGCGCCAATGACGCGGTGCGCGACCAGTTCATGTTCATGTTCAACCGCTACCAGGACATGATCAACCGCCACAAGACCAGCGACCTGTCCGATTCGCAGCCGACCAAGGGCAATATCGCCGGCGGCCTGACGACCATCGAGGAAAAAGCCCTGGGCAATATCCAGAAGATCGGCAAGGTCTGCACCGTGGACGGCGTCATCGACAAGGCCGAGAAGCCGACGCACCCCGGCCTGTGGTTCATGGACTCGTCCAGCGCCGCCGCCGAGATGGTGACCTTGTGCGCAGCCTCCGGTTATGCCGTGCACTTCTTCCCCACGGGCCAGGGCAATGTGATCGGCAACGCCATCGTTCCGGTGATCAAGATCTGCTCGAACCCGCGCACCGTGCGCCTGATGAGCGAGCACATCGACGTGGACACCTCGGGCCTGCTGCAGCGCGAGATCACGCTGGACCAGGCCGGTGACAAGCTGCTGGAGAACATGCTGCGCACGGCCAACGGCCGCCTGACCGCAGCTGAAGCGCTTGGCCACCGGGAGTTCGTGCTGACGCGCCTGTTCGAATCAGCCTGAACACGGAGGATGCATGGCGCGCATTGTCATCTGCGAATTCATGGACGAGCGCGCCGTGGCGCGGCTTGAAGCGGCGCACGAGGTACTCTACGAGCCGCAGTTGGTGAGCGATGCCGCCCGCCTGCGCGCCGAGGCAGCCAAAGCCGACGCGCTGGTCGTGCGCAACCTCACGCAGGTGCGCGGCGAACTGCTGGCCGCGCTTACGCGCTGCAAGGTGGTGGGCCGGCTCGGCGTTGGGCTGGACAACATCGACGTGCCGGCCTGCGAGGCCAGGGGCATCAAGGTGATCCCAGCCACCGGCGCCAATGCGCTCAGCGTGGCCGAATACGTGATCGCCAGCACCATGCTGCTGCTGCGCGGTGCTTTTGCTTCCAGCGCGGCGGTGGCCGCTGGCGAATGGCCGCGCGCAGCGCTGGGCAACGGGCGCGAAACCGCCGGGCAAACCTTGGGCATCATCGGTTTTGGCTCCATAGGCCAGACCACGGCACGACTGGCACGTGGCCTTGGCATGCAAGTGATCGCTTACGACGCCATGCTGGCGCCCGATGCGCCCGTCTTCGCGCAAGCCGGCGTGCGTTATGCCGGGCTGGACGAACTCATCAGCAACGCGGATGCCGTCACATTGCACGTGCCCCTGGTTGATACGACGCGTGGGCTGTTCAGCGCGGCACGCATTGGCCAGATGAAAAAAGGCGCCGTGCTGATCAATACGTCGCGAGGCCACATCGTGGACATCGCAGCTGTCAGCGCGGCACTGCGGTCGGGGCACCTGGGCGGTGCGGCCATCGATGTATTCGACGTCGAGCCCCTGCCGGTGAGCGCGGCCTTGCAAAGTTGCCCCAACCTGTTGCTTACACCACACATTTCGGGTGTAAGCATGCAATCAAATGCACGCGTATCGTTCATGATCGCGGACAAGGTGCTGGAGAACCTGAAGTAATGGTCCAACTGTCTATTGAAGAAGCAACCCGCCTTGCCACGCTGGCGCTGCGCAAGGCAGGCGCGGCGGAGGCCATGGCGGCCACCACCGCGAGAGCACTGGTTCGCGCCGAAACGCAAGGGCTCGCGTCGCATGGTTTAAGCCGCGTGCCGCAATACGCCACCCATCTTCGCAACGGCCGGGCAGACGGCCATGCCGTGGCCGTCGTGGCGCACAAAAAAGGTGCGGCCGTATTGGTGGATGCAAGGCAGGGCCTCGCCTTCCCCGCCTGCGACCTGGCAATCTCCACCGCCATCACAACCGCCCGGGAACTGGGCGTGTGTTTTGTCGGGGTGACCAACAGCCACCATTGCGGCGTCTTGGTGGACCATCTGCGCGCCGCAACCGATGCGGGCCTGGTGGGCCTGGGCTTTGCCAATGCGCCGGCGGCCATGCCGGCGGCGGGCGGCAAGCATCCGGTCTTTGGGACCAACCCGATTGCCGCCGCCTTTCCCCGCAGGAATGCCGACCCCCTGTTGATTGACCTGTCACTGAGCGAAGTAGCGCGCGGCAAGGTCATGGTTGCGGCCAAGGAAGGCAAGGCCATTCCGCTGGGCTGGGCGCTGGATGCACAAGGCCGGCCCACAACGGACGCACAGGCGGCCCTGGAGGGCTCCATGCTGCCGCTGGGTGCCGTGAGCAGCCCCAAAGGTTCCATGCTGGCGTTGATGGTGGAGMTGTTGGTGACAGCCGTGATTGGCGCGCAGTTCGCTTTTGAGGCATCATCGTTTTTCGTCGATGAAGGTAATCAGCCGCGCATCGGCCAGGCTTTCATCCTGATTGACCCGGGCGCGCTTGCAGGCACAGACACTTATTTTGAACGCATGGAAACCGTAATCGCCGAAATGCTGTTGGATGACGGCGTACGCCTGGCCGGCGCGCGGCGTCTCGCACTCGAAACGAAAGCACTACAGACGGGACTCAACATTCCCGACGCACTCAAATCACAGTTGGATCAGTTAGTGGGTTAACAATTATTCAATCAACAGGAGTAGGCATGAAACGTCGCGACATCGTATTGGCATCAGCAGGTGCAGCCCTGACAGGCGTTCCGGGCCTGGGGATGGCTCAACAGGCCTTTCCCAAACCGGGCAGCACCATCAAGTATGTGGTCCCGTTCACGCCCGGCGGCCTGACCGACATGATGGCCCGCACGGTCGCCCAAAAGCTGTCTGAAGCGTGGAAAACTCCAGTGATTGTCGAAAACAAGGCCGGCGGAAACGCACAGATCGGCGCCGAACTGGTCGCCAAATCACCGCCCGACGGCAATACCATCCTGGCCATCACGTTGACGCACGCCGCGAACGTGTCTCTCTATCCCAATGCGGCTTACAGTTTCACCAAGGACCTGCGCCCTGTCGCCTTGCTGGCCAATTCGCCGATGCTTGTGGTTGTTCCCGCTGCCAGTCCGATCAAGGACTTCAAGGACCTGATGGCGGTGTCCAAAACCAAGCAGCTGAGCGCGGGCTCGAGCGGCAACGGTACTCCGGCACACCTGACCATGGCCTTGTTCTGCGAGCTGAACAAAACGAAGATGATCCATGTGCCCTACCGCGGCGGCGCGCCATCGATGGTCGACCTGATCGGTGGCCAGCTGGACGTGATTTTTTCCAACTATCCGGAATCGATCGCTCACGTCAAAGGCGGCAAACTGCGCGCGATCGCGATCTGCAGCCTGGGCCGGCACCCGGGGGTGCCTGATGTCCCGACTGCTTTCGAGGCCGGTATGACTGGCCTCTTTGTCGAAAACTGGACGGGAGCCATGCTCCCGGCCAAGACACCGGATGACATCGTGGACAAATTCTCGCGCGAGATGATCAAGATCATGTACAGCGCGGAAGTGGAAGAGCGCGCCAAGCAGCAAGGCTTTCGTGTCTCACAAAAGGGTTCAGAAGAGTTCGGCCGCTTCCTGAAAAGCGAAATAGACCGCTGGAGCCGGATTATCAAGACCGCGAAAATCACGCCGACCTGATCGGCAGGCACAGCCGCTAAGTACAAAGTTCGCAGGCCGCTCGCGGCCTGCGTTACGTTGTGTAAATCGCCGCTCCGGTTCTGGCGGCCTGGCGGAAAATCCGCCCCACAGGCGATCCCCGCCGCTGGAGACATACATGAACGACATAGCGGACATCCCCGATGCCGTTGCCGGGCCGCGCAAGGTTGACCAATTGCTGGCGCRCTATGGCGAAAGCCACCGGAACCCGCGCAACGAACTGATCCATTTCATCGCCATTCCGCTCATCATGCTGAGCCTGGTCGGCATGCTGTTTGCGCTGCATCCCTATGTGGCTTATGCCTTTGTCGCGGCCAGCATGGTGTACTACGCCCGTCTGTCCGCGGTGTTCTTCGCGACCATGGCGCTGTGGTCTGCGGTGTTCMTGGGCGTGATATTTGCCATGGGCTCGCTGGTGCTGCCGATCTGTATCGCCATTTTTGTCGGCGCCTGGATCTTGCAGTTCATAGGCCACAAGATAGAAGGCAAAAAGCCCTCGTTTTTTGAAGACATCCAGTATCTCTGGGTCGGCCCGCTGTTTGTACTGAGCAAGCTGTTCGCCAGGCTGGGCATTCGCTGGTGATCCATCCAGCATGCTTCCCAGCTTGAAATAGCAGCTCCCGGCTCCACCTATAAGGTTTAAACCTTTTAACGGGTGCTCCGCCTTGATCAGCAAAATCCTGCGTTTTTTCCTCAAACTGGTGCTGGGCCTGTTTGCGGCGGTGTTCGCCGTCAGCCTGCTGGTCGCCGCGCTGATCGTCGTTGCCCTCAGCCTGCTGAAGTCGCTGGTTACCGGCCGCAAGCCGGCACCTGCCATGGTGTTCGGCCGCTTCCAGCGCTACTCGCCCCAGGGTATGTGGCCGGGTGGCGCAGGCCGCGACGCCGGCAACGCGTCAGCTGACGTTGTCGACGTCGAGGTACGTGAAGTGCGCGACGACAAGCGCCTGCCCTGAGCGCSTGCCGCTTTTTCTTGCTGTCTCACCCGTTCCGGGGCATTACCAGCGTTTACATCCCGGAAACCAAAAGCTCCCGAACCAAAACCGCCCCCTTTGGTCATACTGCATACCAAGGGTTACTACTTATTAGCCTTGCGCTATCCGAGTCATTGAACCTATTGCTTAGCACTCGCTCCAACAGAGTGCTAATATTTAGCACTAGAGAAAAGGAGTTCTGCAGTGTCATATGCTCTTTCCCCCCAATCGCTGACCGCTGCCGTGGCCGTGCCCCAGACGGGCGCCGTCGCAGCCGTCAACCCTTGGTCGCTGGTTCCCCCGCTGGGCAACCTGGACGCCTATATTTCCGCCGTCAATCGCCTGCCCATGCTCACCCTGGAGCAGGAGCAGGAATTCGCCAAAAACCTCAAGGAAAACAACGATCTTGATTCCGCCGGTAAGTTGGTGCTCTCTCACTTGCGCCTGGTGGTGTCGATTTCGCGCAAATACCTGGGTTATGGACTGCCTCACGGCGACCTGATCCAGGAAGGCAACATCGGCCTGATGAAGGCCGTGAAACGCTTCGACCCGGACCAGAACGTGCGCCTGGTGAGCTATGCCATGCACTGGATCAAGGCCGAGATCCATGAGTACATCCTGAAAAACTGGCGCATGGTCAAGGTCGCCACGACCAAGGCCCAGCGCAAGCTGTTTTTCAACCTGCGCTCCATGAAGCAGGGTTTCAAGGACGACGCCGACGTGGCGACGCACCGCGACACCCTGACCGAAGGCCAGATCGACTCCATGGCGAAGACACTGAACGTCAAGCGCGAGGAAGTCATCGAGATGGAGCAGCGCATGTCGGGTGGCGACGTGCTGCTGGACCCGAGCCCCGGCGACGACGGCGAAGACGCCTTCGGCCCCATCGCCTATTTGGCCGACGCGACGCAGGAACCGACCGCGCTGATGGAATCGCGCCAGCGCGACAATCTGGCCTCGGACGGCATCACGGCCGCGCTGGAAGAACTGGATCCGCGCGCACGCCGCATCGTGGAAGAGCGCTGGCTCAAGGTAAACGACGACGGTTCAGGCGGCATGACGCTGCATGACCTGGCCGCCGAATACAAAGTCAGCGCCGAGCGCATTCGCCAGATCGAAGTCGCCGCGATGAAGAAGATGAAAAAAGTGCTTGCGGCCTACGCATAAGCGAAGACGCATAAAAGCGGAAGCCCTCCAGGCCAGCCCGCTTCACTAAGCCCGCACCCTCCACAGTGCGGGCTTTTCTTTTTGTGGGAGCCCCCGTCTCATCCGGTTTTTGCCGCAATAAATTGCCGTTGCGCACGCACGCCACTTCGCGCAGGCGTGGAAGGCCGGCGAAAATTTAAAACTTTTTTGTCCACGCACGGCCGCACAATGAATTCGTGCGGATCTTTCACGCGCTCACCGGCAAGCCCGGACGCTTTCAGCGCTTCGTGCGCGCCCTTCTCTGCGGCAACGGCATCAGGGGAGCGCTGGCGGCGTGCCTGCTGGCTTGCGTCACGCCGGGATGGGCGCAGCACGGCGCCGACGCGCGGCTGCCGGTACTCCAGCTCAACGCGCCCGACGGCCAGATTCCCCTGGCTGAACACAGCCAGTTCTGGATCGATGCGACCGGCCAGGCCGTGCTGGAGCAGGTGGAGGCCTGGGAGTACGACCTGCCGTTCGCGATGCGCCCGGCCGGCCATACCGTCATGCTGGACGGCCAGGTGATGTGGCTGCGCTTTAACGCCATGCAGCCGGACCTATCACAGCGCTGGGCGCTGGAGGTCAGCAGCGCGGGTGTAGACCGCGTGAGCCTGCACTACCGTGACGTCGCCGGAAACTGGGTCGAACAAACGGCCGGTGACAAAATCCCGGTGAGCCAATGGCCGCGCCCCGACCGCTTCCCGGTTTTCGACCTGGACAGCGAACAAACCCGGCCGGTCACCTACTTCATACGCATCGAACATGCGCGCAGGCCGTTTTCTGCGCCTCTGTTTATTTACAAGCACCCCGCCTTGCTGGCGCAGCGCATGCAGGAGCAATTTCTGCTGGGCGCCTATTTCGGCCTCGCGCTGCTGATGRCTCTGGTGGCGGCCGCCAATGCCGTGGCCTTCAGGGACAGGAGCTTCACCGCCTACGCCGTGTACATCACCGCGCTGGCCGGGGCGCAGGCCGCGTTGCTGGGCATAGGCGGGCAATACCTCTGGCCGGACTCGGCGGTCTGGAACGACTTGTCGGCCTTCCTGCTACCGGTGCTGGCGGCCTGCAGCGGCATCTGGTTTGCCCGCGTGGTGACCCGGCCGCGGCAGTTCTCGGTCGTGCTGGACCAGCTGTCGCTCAAGCTGGTCATCGTACTGGCGGTGCTGGGCGCACTGGATATCTTGTTCCCGACACGCGCGGGCTTCCTCGCCGTCACGGCCGTCATCATCGTGGCCATGGCGCTGATCTGCGTGATGGTCTTCATGGCGTGGCGAAGCGGCGACCCCACCATGCGCTGGATCGCGCTGGGCTTTGTGCCGATGGCGTTGATGGTGCCGTTCCCCCTCCTGCGCAACCTCGGCCTGATTCCCATCAGCTTCCTCACGCAATACG
>NZ_JBFUBY010000112.1:0-12137 GCF_056405515.1 Polaromonas sp. P1_G2 | reverse complement strand
GTCGCAGCAGTTCCAGTAGACGCTGCCGGCGTTGACCTGGGCCAGCAAAGCCCGGGCGCGCGCCTCGTCGGGCGTGAACACGCCGGCCGTCAGGCCGTAGCGCGTGTCGTTCATGAGTTTCACGGCCTCGGCATCGCCCGAAACCTTCTGGATGCCGATCAGGGGGCCGAAGCTTTCCTCGCGCATGAGTTCCATGCTGTGGTTCACGTTGCTGAAGACCGTGGGCTCGTACCAGTTGCCGGGGCCGGCCCCGCGTTTGCCGCCTGCCAGCAGGGTGGCGCCCTTGGCTTTGGCGTCGGCAACCTGGGCGTCCAGCACGTCGAGTTGCGGCGCGCGTGTAATGGCGCCAATGTAAGTGTCTTCGCTCATGGGGTCGCCCATCTTGAAGGTCTTCACCGTTTCCAGGAAGGCGGTGACGAAGGCGTCGTAAATTTTCTCGTGCACATAGATGCGTTCGACCGAACAGCAGCTCTGGCCGGTGTTGTACATCGCGCCGTCGGCCAGCGACTCGGCCGCGTTTTTGACGTTGGCGTCTTCGCTGACATAGGTCGGGTCCTTGCCGCCCAGCTCCAGTTGCAGCTTGGCCATGCGCGGGCCCATGGCCTGCGCGATCTTCGCGCCTGTCGCATACGAGCCGGTGAAGAAAAGGCCGTCGATTTTCTGCTCCATCAGCGCCGCGCCCACCGCGCCGCCGCCGATCAGCGGGATGAAGACATCCTGCGGCACGCCGGCCGCATGCAGCAGGCGCGCGATCGCCACGCCGGTCATGGCGGCGTACTCTGACGGCTTGTAGAGCACTGCGTTGCCGGTGAGCAGCGCCGGGATGAACACATTGCCGCCGACGAACCAGGGGTAGTTCCAGGCGGAGATGTTGGCGACCACGCCCAGCGGCGTGTGCTCGATCTGCTCGGTCATGCCGCCCTCGTTGAACACGGTTTGGGTGTCGGTGGCGCCGGCGGCCTCGGCCAGGAAGAAATCGATGCGTCCCAGCAGGCCGTTGAGTTCGTTACGCGACATCTTGAGCGGCTTGCCGGTCTCGCGCGTCATGACGGCGGCCAGCGCGTCGAGTTCGGCGACCACGCCCGCGCGAAAGCGCGTAATGCAGTCCTTGCGCTCGGCCAGCGGCACTGCCGCCCAGGCGGGCTGCGCCGCGCGCGCGCGCTTGGCCTTGGCGGCGACGGAGGCCGCATCGTCGGCGGGCAGTTCGGCGATCAGCGCGCCGGTGGCGGGATTCTGGATGGTGAGTGTGTTCATGCTGGTCTGGTTTTGTGTTTGGCGGCGGCCACGGCCGTGAGGAAATCGTCGAGCACGGCCGCGTCGTCTATGGTGTCGGAGCCGGGTTTGTGGAATTCAGGGTGCCACTGAGTGGCGGCGATGTAGCTTTTGGTCTTGTCCTTGCGGCGTATGGCCTCCACGATGCCGTCGTCCACGCTGAAGGCCTCGGCTTCGAATTCGGGCGACAGGTCCTTGATGCCCTGGTGGTGGATGCTGTTGACGCGCGCGCGCTCCACGCCGGGGTACAGCGCCGACAGCCGCGAGCCCTGGACGATGTTGACGCTGTGGAAGTTCTGGTCGTAGGTCGCGGCGTCGCGGTGCACAAAGGAGTCGGGCACCTGGGTGTTGATGTCCTGGTACAGCGTGCCACCGAAAGCCACATTGAGCAGCTGCAAGCCGCGGCAGACACCGAAAACCGGCTTGCCGGCCCGTTCAAACGCGGCCACCAGGGCCTTGTCGTATTCGTCGCGCACGCGGTCGCCCGACCATTTTTCGTCCAGCGGATCCTCGCCGTAGCTGCCGGGCCAGACGTCGGCGCCGCCGTGCAGCACCAGGCCGTCCAGCCACTGCGCGTAATGTTCGTAGGTCACGTCGCCGCGCTGCGTGCTGCCCGTGGGGCAGGGCACCATGACCACCATGGCGCCCGAGGACATGACCCAGTGCGCGATGGACTGTTCGACGTATTGCAGCGTCTTGCCGGTGAAATAGGAACGTGTCGGATCGGCGTGCGAGAAGCAGGCCGACAAACCTATTTTGAGACGACTAGCGGCCATGCGAGCACCTTTCTTAAAAGTGGTCGTGCTGTTGTACCCAAGCAGGGGCCGCGGAACCGGCTTTGCCGGGCCGCAGGCGCAGCGGCCCCCTCGGGGGGCAGCGCATTACACGAAGTGAAAAGCGTGGGGGCCATTTACAGGGCGGCCTCAAATAATCGTTCAAAGTCCTCGGCCTTGCAAGGCCGTGGATTGGTCTGGTGGCAGATGTCGGCCGTGGCGATCTCGACCAGGCGCGGCAGGTGCTCGCGCTTGACGCCGTGGGCCGACAGCGAACCGGTGATGCCCACGCTTTCCTTCAGCTGCTTGAGCCAGGGCACCAAGGCCTTGCCGCCGCCGGCCACGCCGCAGACATGGGCCAGCTCGTCGAACTTGGCGGGCGCCGACTCGTAGTTCCAGGCCAGCACGGTGTCTATCATCAGCGCGTTGGCCAGGCCGTGGTGCAGGTCGCAGACGGTGCCCAGCGCATGTGCGCAGGAATGTACCGCGCCCAAGTCCTTCTGGAAAGCGATGGCGCCCATCATGGAGGCCATCATCATGTCGCTGCGCGCCTGCAGGTTGGAGGGCTCCTTGACGGCGGTGAGCAGCGCGCGCGCGGCGATGCGCGTGCCTTCGAGCGCAATGCCGTCGCACAGGGGGTGGTAGGCCGGCGAGAGATAACTTTCGATGTTGTGAGTGAGCGCGTCCATGCCGGTGGCGGCCGTCACGTGGGGCGGCAGGCCCAGTGTGAGTTCCGGGTCGGCGAACACCACCTTGGCCAGGATCTTGGGGCTGAACACCACGCGTTTGATGTGTGTGTCGTTTTCGCTCACGACCGAGGAGCGGCCGACTTCGGAGCCGGTGCCCGAGGTGGTGGGCAGGGCCACAAAGTAAGGAAGCTCGTTGACGATGGGCCGCACCTGGGGGTGGTCCCAGACATATTCGAGGATGTCGCCTTCATGCGTGGCGGCAATGCCCACCACCTTGGCCACGTCCAGCGCCGCGCCGCCGCCGAAGCCGATCACGCAGTCGGCCTTGTGCGCCTTATAGGCCGCGGCGCCGTCCATGACCTGGCTGCAGGTCGGGTTGCCGAAGACGCCTGAGAACACGGCCACGTCCAGGCCGGTCAGGTGGGTCTTGAACTCGGCCAGCACCGGCAGCGCGCCCAGCGCCTTGTCGGTCACGATCAGCGGGCGCTTGCAGCCGGCGGCCAACAGGGTTTCGGCAACCTGCTTGCGCGCGCCTGCGCCGAAACGGATGGCGGTGGGGAAGGAAAAATTGGTGGTGCTCATGGGGTGTCTTTTTTCGGTTGGCGGTAAGGGTCAGGTGGCGGAAGTCAGCTGCAAATACATATGCTGTTTGCCGAACGGTACGCCGTTCACGCGGATGGCGTCGGGCTCCACGCCAAAAGCCGCGAAGCCGGCGCGTTCATACAGGGCGGCGGCCTGCCGGTTGCCCTCGGTCACGGTCAGGATCAGCAGTTCCACGCCCGCGGCCCTGGCCGCCTGCACGACGGTGTTGACCAGGGCCAGGCCCAGGCCCCTGCCGCCGTATTCGGGCGCGACGTACATGGCGACCAGCGTGGCCTTGTGGCGGTTTTTCAGCCGGGTTTCGCGCGTCATGCCGACCACGCCGGCCAAGGCGCCATCGATGAAGCCGCCCCACATCACGGTGTCCGACGCGGCGGACAGGCGCTTTTCGGTGTCGGCCGGCGGGCGCAGGTTTTCTTCCTCGAAACTGGAAGTGAAGGCGTCGGGGTGCTCGCGCAGCCCGCGCAGGCGCAGTTCCCGGTAGACCGGTGCGTCGGAGATTTCAAGGCGGCGGATCTGCATCAAGTCCTTAGATGATTTCAAAATAGCGTTTCATTTCCCAGTCGGTCACAGCGTCCAGCCACTGGCGCCATTCCCACTCGCGCGTGGCCGAGAAGTGGTCCACGAAAGTATCGCCCAGCCAGTCGCGCGCAATCGCCGATTTCTGGAAAATCCGCGTGGTTTCTATCAGGGTGCGCGGCGCGCGGGCGATGTGTTCGGCCCCGGCGTTGGTGCCGGTGATGGGCGCGCCCAGCTTCAGGCCTTTTTCAACGCCATGCAGGCCGGCCGCGATCACCGCCGCCATGGCCAGGTAGGGGTTGACGTCGGCGCCCGGGCAGCGGGTCTCCAGCCGGGTGGCCTTGGGGCTGCCGGCGATCACGCGAAAGCTCGCGGTGCGGTTGTCCATGCCCCAGGTCGGCTTGACGGGGGCCCAGAAGCCGTCGACCAGGCGCTTGTAGCTGTTGATGGTGGGCCAGATCATGGGGCCGAACTCCATCATGCAGGCGACCTGGCCGGCGATGTAGCTTTCGAACAGCTTGCTCATCTTGCGCGGATTTTTCGCGTCGTAGAACAGGTTGTTCTTGCCGTCGGACAGGCTCTGGTGGATGTGGCCGCTGCAGCCCGGCAGCTGCTGATGGGGTTTAGCCATGAAGCTGGGCATGATGCCGAAACGCGAGCCGATTTCCTTGGCGCCGGTCTTGAACAGGATGGCGCGGTCGGCCTGCTCCAGCGCTTCGCTGAAGGCGATGGCGACCTCGTAGACGCCCGGGCCGGTCTCGGTGTGCAGGCCCTCGATCGGGATGCCGAAGGCCAGCATCTCGTCCATGAGGGCGTTGAAGAAGCCCTGGTTCTGGTTCATGCGCAGCAGCGAATAGCCGAACATGCCGGGCGTGAGCTTCTCCGCACCCACACCGTTTTTGGCGGCCCAGCTCTGCGGCGTCTCCAGGAAGTTGAACCACTCGAACTCCATGCCCGTCATGGGCATGAGGCCCATCTTCTCTGCGCGCTTGAGGACCCGCTTGAGCGTCTGGCGCGGACAGACGGCATGCGGCGTGCCGTCGGCGTTGACGAACTCGCCGAGCACAAAAGGCACTTTGTTGTCCCAGGGCACGTGGCGCAGCGTGGCCAGGTCCAGCCGGGCCAGCGCGTCGGGGAAGCCGTGCTGCCAGCCGGTCACCGTGGTGTTGTCGTAGCAGTTGTCCATCATGTCCCAGCCCAGCACCACGTCGCAAAAGCCGAAGCCGCCGCCGGGATAGGGTTCGGCCGCGCCGAAGAATTTGTCCTTGTGCAGGTACTTGCCGCGCAGCACGCCGTCGATGTCGCTGACGGCGACCTTCATCTTGTTGGCCCCCGATTTGCGCAGCGCGTCGAGCACACCGCGCGAGGCGGAGGGGGTGGGAGCTTTTTTGGCCATGGTCTGGGTCGCCTTGTGGTTCAGGGATGGGCGGCGGCCCGGCCCTTTTCGGCCAGGCTGATCGCGAATTCTTCTTCGGGCGAGAGGATCAGCCGGTGCCGGCCCATCACCGCGAAGTAACTGACGCCGATGGCGAACCACAGCGCGACCCAGAGCACCCCGATGCGGTAGACCGGGTCGCTGAGCTGGAAGTAAATGGTGACCAGCGCGATCAACAGGGTCAGGATCGCGCCCGGCACGCCCAGCGGGCTGCGGTAAGGGCGCTCCATGTGCGGCAGCTTGCTGCGCAGCCGGATGAAGGAAAGCGCCTGCATCACATAGGAAAACATGGCGCCGAACACCGCCATGTTCAGCAAGGTGCCGCCGATCACCGCGGAGCCCTTGTCGACGCCCAGCGTGAACCACAGCACGAACATCACCACCAGCGCGACCACCGAGCCGACGATCATCGCGATGTGCGGCGTCTTGCGGCTGCCGTGCGTGACCGACAGCGCCGAGGGGAAGTAGCCGGCCCGGCTCAGCGAATAGATCTGCCGGCCCTTGGCGAAGATGATGGTGTGAAAGCTCGCCACCAGGCCCAGCACGGCCACCAGCGCGAGCACCTTGGCGATGCCGTCGCCGTAGATCGCCTTGAAGCCGTCCAGCAGCGGTTCGGCCGAGGTGCTGAGCGCGTGCGAGCCTATGCCGGCGACCGAGGGGTTGAGCCACAGGATCATGAAGGCGGAAACAATCAGCGTGAAGATGCCGGCGATGATGCCGCGCGGCATGTCGCGGCGCGGGTCCACCGACTCTTCGGCCGCCAGCGGCAGCTGCTCGATGGCCAGGAACAGCCAGACGGCAAAAGGCAGGGCCGCGAGCACGCCGCCGAAGCCCAGCGGCAGGAAGGGGCCGCGGCCCTCGGGCAGCACGGCGCCGCCGGCGCCCACGTTCATGGCCCAGCGCGCGAAGTCGATCTTCGGCAGGGCGCTGACCCAGAAGGCCACAAGGCAGGCCAGCGCCAGCAGCGTGACGGCCAGCGTGATCTTGAAGGACAGCTCGACGCCGACGATGTTCAGGCCGATGAAGACGACGTAAAAACCTATCCACCACAACGGCTGCCAGGCCGGCGGCGTGCCGAAGATGCTGCCCATGTAGCTGCCGATGAAAAACACGATGACGGCCGGCGTCAGCACGTACTCCACGTTCTCGGCCAACCCGGTCAAGAAGCCGCCCCAGGGCCCCATGGYGGTGCGGGCGAAAGAGTAAGCACCGCCGGTGTGCGGCAGCGCGGGCGACATTTCGGCCAGAGAAAAGGTCAGCCCCAAGTACATGACGGAAATGATGATGGTGGCCAGCAGCATGCTGCCCCAGCCGGTAGCCAGGCCCAGGTTCCAGCCGGCGAAGTGGCCCGAGATCACGGCGCCCACACCGAGGGCCCAGAGCGACCAGACGCCGGCATAACGGCGCAGTCCCCTCTTTTCAAAGTAGCTGCCGTCGACTTTCGCGTACTGGACGCTGGAACGTTCTGACATGGGTACCTCCTTGGAGCTTGCAGGGTTGGGGGCCCGGTGGGGCCGTGTTGCATCCTAGGGCGGGGGTGGGCGCGCTGAAATCCCATTTCGGCAAACTGCGCGGATGAGGCGCCGGCGAAGTGAGCGAAAGTAAGTCGAACTGTTTCAAAGCGTAGCTTGCATGCGGCACGAATCCTGCAAGAATGCGGCGATGGCACATCCTTCCGATACCGCCCAGCCGGCCCCACCGGCCCTGTTGTCCCACGCGTCGTTTGCCGACGCGGACGAGCAGGCAGCTGCGCTCACGGGCTGGAACCAGAGCTACCTGCAGCTTTCGCGCGGTGCGTTCGGCGGAGAAGTGCGACAGCTTGAGTTCGCGGGCTTGCGGCTCTTTGTGGAAAGCCTGCGGGAGTCGGTCTACCAGACCGGCCAGATCCGCGAAGGGGCGCTGGCCTTGGGTTTGCCGCTGCAGGTTGATGGGCCCAGTGTGTTTTGCGGTGCGCCCAGTGATGCAGGGGCGCTGCATGTGTTTTCGGGTGAGTCGGGTTTTGAGTTCCGCTCGTCCCGCCGCCATGTGATGTTGGGACTGGAGCTGGATGAGGCCGCCTGGCGCCGCTGCGGTGAGCATGATCCGGCGCTGCAGGCCCGGCTGGGTGCGCAGGCCGGCTTGCGCCGGCTGGACGGCGCGGCGCAGGCGGGGCTCAGGCAGTGCCTGACCGGCGTGCTGGATACCGTGGAAGCGGCCCCTGCGTTGCTGCAGTCGCCCGCTGTGCAGGCCGCCATGCTCGACACGGTGATGGAGCAGCTCGGCCGTGTTCTTGCGCCGACGGGTAGCGCGGACGCTGTCGGCACTCACGGGCATTGGACGCTGACGCGGCGCGCCCGTGAGCTGGTGCATACGCAACTTGATCAGCCGCCCACTGTGCTGGCGCTGTGTGAGCAACTCGGCGTGAGCCGGCGAACCTTGCAAAACGGTTTTCAGACGGCGCTGGGCATCAGCCCCTTGGCTTATCTGCGCGCCGTGCGCCTGAACGCCGCCCGGCAGGCGCTGAAGACCGCCACGTCCGTGACGGCGGCTGCAACACACCTGGGGTTTTGGCATTTTGGTCATTTCGCGCACGACTACCAGCAAATGTTTGGCGAGCTGCCTTCCGAAGCATTTCGCCGAAATCATTAGGCCCCCACGCTTTTCACTTCGTGTAATGCGCTGCCCCCCGAGGGGGCGCTGCGCCTGCGGCCTGGCAAAGCCAGTTCCGCGGCCCCTGCTGGTGAAGAGAAGCCAGGGCCGCTTGGTTCTTTGCTCAGGCCGGCGCGGCAGAGGTGATGCCCATGTCCTGCAAGGCGCCCGCCACGGCCTGTACCGCCTGCGCCATTTCATTCGGGCCTATGGCGCCTATGCAGCCGACCCGGAAAGTTTCCACCTGGGTCAGCTTGCCCGGGTATAGGACAAAGCCGCGATCTCGCGCGGCGGCGTAAAAGGTCTTGAAGTCGTAGCGGCTGTCGGCCGGCGCGTGAAAGGTCACGATGATGGGGGCCTGGATGGCCGGGTCCAGGAAGGGCTTGAAGCCGAGTTTCGCCATACCGGTGATCAGCGTCCGGTAGTTGCTTTCATAGCGTGCCAGGCGCGCGGGCTGGCCGCCCTCTTCCTCGAACTGGGCAATCGCCTCGGCCAGCGCCACCACCACGTGGGTGGGCGGCGTGAAGCGCCACTGCGTGGTCTTTTCCATATAGGCGTACTGGTCGTGCAGGTCCATGGCCAGCGACTGGCTGCGGCCGGCGCAGCCGTCCAGCACCGCCTTGCGGATGAAGACGAAGCCCATGCCGGGCACGCCCTCCAGGCATTTGCCGCTGGCGGCCACCAGGGCGTCAAAGTGCACCTTGCGCGCGTCGATCTCGATCGCGGCGAAGGAACTCATGGCGTCCACCAGCAGGCCCTTGCCATGGGTCTTGCAGACGTCGGCCACTTCCTTGAGCGGGTTGAGCACGCCGGCGCCGGTCTCGCAATGGATCAGCATGACGTGGGTGATGCTGGTGTCGGCTTCCAGCATGGCGTCCAGCGCGGCGGGCGAGACCTGGGCGGCTTCGTCAAAAGGCATGACGGTGCAGCGCCGGCCCATCAGCGTGGTGAGTTTGGCCGCGCGCTTGCAGTACGCGCCGTTGTCCATCACCAGCACATGGCCGTCGCGCGGCACCACGGTGGCCACCGCAGCCTCCACGCTGAAGGTGCCGCTGCCCTGGAGTGGCACGACAACGTGCGAATCCTGGCCATGGATGACGTCCAGCAGGCTTTTGCGCACGCTGGCTGTGACGGCGTTGAAGTCGCTGTCCCAGGAGCCCCAGTCTTTCAGCATCGCGAGCTTGGWGCGCAAGGTGGTCGTTAACGGACCGGGCGTCAAAAGGATTTTGTCTCTGTCCATGGTTTGTCTCTTTGGTTTTCGAATCTATGCCGGTGAACGGTTCGGGCTGTGCCTGTCGAAGGCTGGTTTTTGATCGGACGATGCTGGATTTGCCGAGGCTTGCTGGCCGGGGTTGCCCGGCGGCAACTCACTTTCTTTTGCTTCGCCAAAAGAAAGTAAGCAAAGAAAAGGCGACCCTGGTTGCTGCGTCCCTCCGCTTCGCTGCGGGCAACCTGCGGTGCTCGGTCCGGACGGGGTCAAAAACAACTCGCTTCGCTCAAACAAGTTTTTGCCCTGATCCGTCTGGACCTCCGCTCCTCGGCGCATCCACAAGGGGTGGGGAGAAGAAATACCGAAATCCGCAAGGACACGCCTTGGCGTGTCCTTGTTTGTCTTTGTCCCCGCTCCCGCTTGCCCCGTCCTGGCTGGGCCGAGGAGCGCAGACGGAGGCGGATCAGGGATCGCGCTTGTTTGAGCCGAAGGCGAGTTTGCGCGAGACCCCGCCGCAGTCGAGCACCGCAGGTTGCCCCGGAGCGAAGCGCAGGGGACCCAGACTGCGGGTCGCCTTTTCTTTGGTGACTTTCTTTTGGCGAAGCAAAAGAAAGTTACTGGCCGCCGGGCCATTCCCGGCCAGCCACACCTGGCAAAGATGACGCAAGCCGGAACGAAGCCAGACTTCGATACCTCAACCCGAACCGTCAAGATCGGGCTTCCGCTCGTGAGAACCACAACGCTCATCCTTTCCACGCCTGCGTTCGCCGGTTGACCCACCACGCCAGCGCCATGAACAGCAGGGTCGCAACCGTCGAAGCAGTACCGATCAGCACCGCCATGGCCGCCGCGGCGCCGATTTCGCCGGCCTCGTCGAGGTTCAGGATGGCGATGGAGGCGACCTTGGTTTCGGGCGAGTAAAGGAAGACGACGGCGGAGATCGTCGTCATGGCGTTGATGAAGAAGTAGCGCGCGATGTCGACCAGGGCCGGCGTGCAGATCGGCAAGGTCACGCGCCAGAAGGTCTTGAAGAAGGGCACCTTGAGCGAGGCGCTGACGGCCTCGAATTCGCCGTCCAGCGCCTTGAGCGCCGTCACCGCCGTGAGGTGGCCGGTGGTGTAGAAGTGCACGATGGTGCACAGCGTGAGCAGGGTCAGTGTGTGGTACAGGCCGTTCAGCGGGTTGTCGGGCGCGTTGAAAAAGAAGATGTAGCCCAGGCCCAGCACCAGGCCGGGCACCGCCATGGGCAGCATGGCCAGCATGCGCACAAAACCGCGCAGGCCGTCCATGCCCTTGGTTTTTTCGAGCAGGTAGGCGCTGACGAATACCAGGGCCGTGCCGAAAAAAGCCGTGCCCGCCGCCATCTTCAGGCTGTTAAGGAAGCCGACGCCGACTTCCGCATCGACCAGACCCATGGTGTAGTGGCGCAGGCTGGGCGTGAGGTTGTAGGGCCAGAAGCTCGCGAAGGAGGCGAACACCGCCATGCCCAGCATGGCCAGCACCAGGAAGGCGATCGCGCAGCAATACAGCGTCATGGCCCAGTCGTAGCCGCGCGAGGGCGTGGGCCGGTAGGGCACGGCGCGCGCCGTCAGCATCGCGGTCTGGCGCTTGCTGACGTATTTGTCGACCGCGAAGGTCAGAACGGCCGGCGCCAGCAGCAGGATGGCGACCACCGCGCCCTTGGCGAAGTCCTGCTGGCCTATGACCAGCTTGAAGACGTCGGTGGCCAGCACGTTGAAGTTGCCGCCTATCACTTTCGGGATGCCGAAGTCGGTCATCACCAGCGTGAAGGTGACCAGCGCCGCCGAGATCAGGCCGTACTTGGCGCCGGGCAAGGTGATGGTGAAGAACTTGCGCCTGGCGCTGGTGCCCATGGCGTCGGCGGCTTCATACAGGCGCGCATCCGACAGCGTGAGCGCCGTGACCAGGATCATCAGTGCATGCGGGAACACCGCAAAACATTCGGCCACCACGATGCCGGGCGCGCCGTAGATCTGGTCTATGCCGATGCCCTGCATCCAGCCCTTGAGCACGCCCTGGTTGCCGAACCAGTAGATCAGCGAAATCGCCGACAGCAGCGAGGGCGCCAGCAGCGGGATCAGCGTGATGCCGCGAAACAGCGCCTTGTACTGCATGCAGGAGCGCGCCAGTGCATAGGCAAACCCAAAGGCCAGCGGCACGGCGACCAGCGTGACGACGGCCGACACCCAGAGGCTGTTCCACAGGCTCTCGAGCAAGGCGGGTGTCTTGGCGTATTCGATGAAGTTGTCGAACCAGACGAAGCCGCCGGATTTGTCGAGCAGGGCCTGCTGCAGGATGGCCAGCAGCGGCGCGGCGAGGAAGGCGACCAGGACCAGGGCAACCAGCGCCAGGGCCGCGTAGGCGATGTGGTCTATCCAGTGCGCGCGCTGCCTGACCATGGGCGGCGCGGGGGGCGTGAAGACCGGCATCAGAACACCTTGATGCGTTCGGGCAGCAGCTTCAGCGGCAGCGAGGAGCCGACCTGCAGCGACTGCTCCGACAGGAAATTGAGCGACAGGTAGACCGTGAGCTTGTGGCCCCCCAGTGCGGGCGAGGCCACGTGCACGTGGCAAAAGGAGCCCAGGAACTCGATCTTCTCGATGGTCGCGTCGAACACATGGGCATCGCCGGCGGCGATCGGCCGGGCCAGCACGTCTTCGGGCCGCAGGTAGATCTTCGCCTCGCGGTCGGCGCCATCGCAGGGCAGGCACAGCGCGCCGAACTTCATCTCGCCGCCGCTCACGCGCACCGGCATCACGTTGACCTTGCCGACAAAATCGGCCACAAAGGGTGAAGCAGGTTCGCGGTAGATTTCCATCGGCGTACCGACCTGCTCGATCAGCCCGTGGTTCATCACCACGATGCGGTCGGCCACGCTCAGGGCTTCCTCCTGGTCGTGCGTGACCATGATGGTGGTCACGCCCAGCTTTTGCTGCAGCGCACGTATCTCCTGGCGCAGCCGTACGCGCTCCAGTGCATCGAGCGCCGAC
>NZ_JBFUBY010000111.1:0-12245 GCF_056405515.1 Polaromonas sp. P1_G2 | reverse complement strand
GGTGTCGATCTGCGGCTTCCACTGCATGTCGAACCACTGGCCGCCGTTGGTGTTGACCAGCGTGGTCAGGAAGGCCATGTTGTCGCCCCAGCCCGGCTTGCCGCGCAGGCACATGCCGTACACACCGGCTTTCGGGTCGTGGATCTTGCCGGCCAGTTCCTTCACCTGTGCCCAGGTAGGCTGATCAGGCATCTTGAAGCCGGCCTTGTCGGCGAGGTCCTTGCGGTACATCAGCATCGAGCTCTCACCGTAGAACGGCGCGGCATAAAGTTTGCCTTCATGCGACAGCCCGGCACGGATGGCGGGCAGCAGGTCGTCGACGTCATAAGCGGCATCGGTGGCAATGGGCTGCAACCAGCCCTTCTTCGACCAGATCGGCGCCTCGTACAGGCCGATGGTCATCACGTCGAACTGCCCGCCCTTGGTGGCAATGTCGGTGGTGACGCGCTGGCGCAGCGTGCCCTCTTCGAGCGTGACCCATTTGAGCTTGATGTCGGGATGGGCCTTTTCAAAAACCGGCGTGAGCTTCTGCATTTCGATCATGTGGCCGTTGTTCACCGTCGCCACCACGAGTTCGGTCACGGCATGGGCCATGCCGGCGCCCGAGAGTGCAAGCGCCAGGCCTGCCTGGATAAAACCCTTCATGAGATGTCTCCTTCGTTATGTCGTTCGAAACGGCAGCTTTGCCGCTCACTGCATTCTGGGGAAACCTCCTGGCGGGTTTGATACCAGATCAAAGGACCTTGATACTTTGTTGCATTAAAGGAGTGGGAATTTCCCTAAAAGCCGCATCAGTAGATGCAACAAATTGTCAAGGCGGGCGTGATATGGCCCTGCCGGTTCAGGCCGTCAAGTCAACCTGGGCTATCCGCACAAATGGCCAAAGACATCAGGCGGGCACAGGCGCGCCGACCGGGCGCGGCGCTACTTGCGCGCGACGGCCGAAGCCGGCACCAGCTTGAGCGGCCCGTAGAAGGCCTGCAGCTGGCCCTCATTCTTTTCACCTTCGGTGAAGACCGCAAAACTCAGCAAGGCGCCCGGGTCTTCGCCAAAAGCCTTGCGGTAGTCGGCGCGGATGTCGCGCTCGTAGCTGCGCCATTCGTTGTAGCCGTGGTCGCCTGAGTCGACGACGATTTTGCGGATGCGGTCGGTGCGCTCGTTGACGACGACCTCGCCGGGCTGGTTGACCCGCGACCACGAATACACCAGTGTCGCGAACGGCATCTCTTCACCGGTCAGCAGGCGGCTCAGCTCCGACAGCAGGGAGTTTTTCATCGACAGCCGCGAACGGTCGCCTTCGAACGCCAGCACCACCCGCACCGGTACGTCGTCAAGTTGCGGCAAGGTGAGGTTGGCGCCCGCGCCGGCGTTCGGCACGTTCCAGGAGAAGCGCACGAGGCCGAGCTGGTCCGGTTCGATGCGATAGCGATGGCGCAGGATGCTGCCGGACGCCTCGGCCTTCGCGAGCACCGCGTCGCGGCCTTCATGGCGCACATAGCTGTAGCTGGCCGGCTGCTTGCCGGGCACGCGGAATATTTCCCACTTGAGGTCGTCAGGCTTGAGTTCCCCAGCTTTGGGCGGCGCCGACATCTCGGCCCAGGCCGTGCCGGTCACGCCTTCGGCCAGGCCCACGGTGCCGCCCTGGCTGGCCGGTTCGTCGATGTCGGCGTCTGCATCGACCGGCGCGCGGATTGCGCAGCCGGTGACGAGGGCCACGGCGAGCAGCGCTGTGGCGATGATCGAAAAATGAGGGAAAACGCGGGAAGGCGGAACGGGTAAAGCCATGGTGCGGGTCATCGAAAAAATCGGCGAAGCGGCAAGTTGACCACGGAAGCACGCGGCCCCGCAATGGAAAAACGCACAGTTTTGTGCAAATCAGCCGGCGATTTTGCGCAGCAGGCCGGCCGTCGAGCCGTCCAGGCCGGACACATCCCCGCTGCGCAACCGCGGCTCTATGTCCTTGGCGAGCACCTTGCCAAGCTCGACCCCCCACTGGTCAAAGCTGTTGATGCCCCAGATCGCGCCGCTGGCGAACACGCGGTGTTCCTGCAGCGCCACCAGCGCACCCAGGCTGGCGGGCGTGAGCCGCTCCAGCAGCAAAAAGGTGCTGGGCCGGTTGCCGGGGAAATGTTTGTGGCCTCCTCCATCTTCCTTGCCTTGCATCAGCGCCTGAGCCTGCGCCAGCACATTGGCCAGCAAGGTGTCATGGTGGCCCGGCAGGCTGTGGCCGGCTTGCTTGACGGCGACAAATTCCACCGGCACCACCGAACTGCCCTGGTGCAGCATCTGGAAATAGGCGTGCTGGCCGTTGGTGCCGGGCTCACCCCATAGCACGGGCGAGGTGGCGAAAGGCAGGGCCTGGCCCTCGGCATCGACGCGTTTGCCGTTGCTTTCCATTTCAAGCTGCTGCAAATAGGCCGGCAGGCGCCGCAGGGCGCTGCTGTAAGGCGCGATGCTGCGGCTGCTGAAGCCGTAAAAATTGCGATACCAGACATCAAGCAAACCCAGGCGCACCGGCAGGTTGCGCGCCAGCGGGGCCGTGCGGAAATGCTCGTCCATGGCATGTGCGCCGGCCAGCAGCTCACGAAAGCCGGCCGCGCCTATGGCGATGGCAATCGGCAGGCCTATGGCCGACCAGAGCGAATATCGCCCGCCCACCCAGTCCCAGAAGCCGAAAGTCGTCTTGATGCCGAAGGCGTTCGCCGCGGCGACATTGGTCGTGAGCGCCGCGAAATGCCGGCCGACGTCCGTGCCGCCTTGGGCTTCGAACCAGCGCCGCGCCGAATGCGCGTTGGTCATGGTCTCGGTGGTGGTGAAGGTCTTGGACGCGACCAGGAACAGCGTGCTTTCGGGCTTGAGCCCCCGCAGCACGCCGGCCAGCTCGCCGCCGTCGACGTTGGAGACAAAGTGAAAACGCTTGCCGGGTATGGCGAATTCAGCCAGCGCCAGTACCGCCATCTGCGGCCCGAGGTCTGAGCCGCCGATGCCGATGTTGACGATGTCGGTGATGTCGGTGTCGGCGCGCAACTGCTCCGCGTAGGCCAGCATGGCGTCCAGGGTTTCATGCACGCGCGCGAGGTCGCCGCTCATGCCGCCGGCGGCCGGGCTCCTCAACAAAAAATGCATCACGGCGCGCTGCTCGGTGCCGTTGATCAGCTCGCCGGCAAACATGGCGTCGCGGTGCTGCTCAAGCCGGCATTGCGCGGCCAGCTCCAGCAGCAGGGACTCGCTGGTGGCGTCGATCAGGTTTTTGGAGAGGTCGGCGAAGAGGTGCGGCGCCTCCTGGCTGAAGTGCCCGAAGCGGCCGGGGTCGGCCGTGAAGGCCTGGCGCAGGTCAAAGGATTTTCCGCGGGTGTCAAAGCAGTCCTGCAGCGCGGCCCAGGCCGGCGTGCGGTCACAGCGGGGGCGGGGCTGCACGGCCATGGCTCAGGCCGCCAGCATCAGCTGTTCGAGCTTCACGGCGTCGGCCGCGAACGCGCGTATGCCCTCGGCCAGTTTTTCGGTGGCCATGGCGTCTTCGTTGAGCGCATAGCGGAAACCGGCTTCGTCGTAGTTGACAGCGGGCAGGTCCAGCGCGGCGGCCGCCTTGGCGTCCAAGGCGCGCGACAGTGGCGCATCGGAGGCTGCCAGCTGGGCCAGCAGCTCGGGGCTGATGGTCAGCAGGTCGCAGCCGGCCAGCGCGGTGATCTGGCCCACGTTGCGAAAGCTCGCGCCCATCACCTCGGTGGCGATGCCGAAATGTTTGTAGTGGTTGTAGATCTCACGCACCGACTTCACGCCGGGGTCGTTAGCACCGGCCATCGCGGCTTCGTCCCACGATGCGCCGGCGGATTTTTTGTACCAGTCGTAGATGCGGCCGACGAAAGGCGAGATCAGCTGCACCTTGGCCTGGCCGCAGGCCACCGCTTGGGCGAAGGAAAACAGCAAGGTGAGGTTGGTGTGGATGCCGCGCTGCTCCAGCTTCTCCGCCGCCTGTATGCCTTCCCAGGTGGCGGCGACCTTGATCAGCACGCGGTCGATGTGGATGCCTTCGGCCTGGTAAAGCTCGACGATGCGCTCGCCGCGCGTATAAGTGGCGTTGGCGTCAAAGCTCAGGCGGGCGTCGACTTCGGTCGAGACGCGGCCCGGGATGATGGAGAGGATTTCACAGCCGAAGCGCACCAGCAGGCGGTCCATGATTTCGTCGAGCGCGCGGCCCTTGAAGCGGGCGACGGTGTCCTTGAGCAAAGGCTGGTAGTCGGCCTTTTGCACCGCCTTGAGGATCAGCGAAGGATTGGTGGTGGCGTCCTGCGGCTTGAACTGCCCCAGTTGCTTGAAATCACCGGTGTCGGCAACCACTGTGGTGAACTGTTTGAGGGCGTCGAGTTGGGTCATGGCTGGGTGCTGGCAAAAGGCGGGCGTGGTCCGGATGAAACACCGCTGGACACCTGGGTGCAGGCATCGCACGGGGTTCAAGGTCGAGTTACCATTATGCCCATAGAATGTGAAACTTAATTACCAAGACACTTTTTTACCATGAGCTTTGACCTCATCCTTTTCGGCGGCACCGGCGACCTGGTGTGGCGCGTGACGACCTGTCCGACGACCAGTACCGCGCCTTGATCAAATCCCGGTTTGACAACGTCGAGCTGGCCAAACGCCCGAGCGAAGAGGAGTTCTCTCGCTTCGCGGCAATGCTGGGCTACCTGCGCATGGACCTGTCCAACCCGGCAGACTACGCCGCGCTGGCCGCAAAACTGCAGCAGCGGCCCGCCGACGTGGTGGTGATGTATGTGGCGACGGCACCCAGCCTGTTCACCACGGTGTGTGAGCAGATCGCCGCCGCCGGCCTCAACGGCCCGCAAACGCGCGTGGTGCTGGAAAAACCGCTGGGCCACGACCTGGCTTCCAACCGCGCCATCAACAAGACCGTGCGCAGCGTGCTGAGTGAGCAGCAGATCTTTCGCATCGACCACTACCTGGGCAAGCCTTCGGTGCAGAACCTGTTCGCGCTGCGCTTCGGCAATTCGCTGTTCGAGCCGCTGTGGCGCCGCGAGACTATCGCCAACATCCAGATCACCATCGCCGAGGACCTGGGCGTGGAAAAACGCGGCGCCTTCTACGACAGCACGGGCGCGCTACGCGACATGGTGCAGAACCACGCGCTGCAACTGCTATGCGCCATCGGCATGGAGCCGCCCATCAACTCGCATGCCGACGCCATCCGCGACGAAAAGCTCAAGGTGCTGCGCTCGCTCAAGGCCTGGACGCCTGAAACACTGCGCCAGCACGTGGTGCGCGGCCAGTACGCGGCCGGCAACATCGACGGCGAACCGGTGCCCGGCTATCGCGACGAAAAAGGCGTGCCGCCCGACAGCCGGACCGAAACCTTTGTCGCGCTGCGCACCGAGATCGCCAACTGGCGCTGGGCCGGTGTGCCCTTCTATATACGCACCGGCAAGCGCCTGGCCGGCCGCGACGCGCACATCGAGGTCAACTTCCGGCCTGCGCCGCACGCGATTTTCAAGACATCCACGGCCGGCTCCAACGTGGCCAACCGGCTGGTGATCAACCTGCAGCCCAAGGACGGCCTGGAGCTGCATTTGCTGGCGCAAGGCGCCGACCAGCGCTCCGGCAACAGCCACGCGCGCGGCACACCCTCGCTGGCCCCGGTGCAGCTTGACCTGGACTTCGACAAGCGCTTCGGCTCCGAACGTGTGGGTGCCTACGAGCGGCTGCTGCYGGACGTGATCGACGGGCGGCTCAACCTCTTTGTGCGCAGCGACGAACAGGAAGAAGCCTGGCGCTGGGTCGAGCCCATCCTGGACAGCTGGAGCAATGATTCCGGCGCGCCGCGGCCTTATGCCGCCGGCAGCTGGGGGCCGAGTGCCTCGAGCGCGATGATTGCCAGAGACGGCTATTGTTGGTCGGAGGAGTGCTGAGCGTGCTCGACAGAATCAAGGCATCCCTCTCCTCTCTTGCTCCCGCCGAGCAACGCGTCGGCCGCCTCGTGTTGGCCGACCCGCGGGCCTTTGCCAATTTGCCCATCACCGAGCTTGCCAGCCGATCCCATGTGAGCAAGCCCACCGTGGTGCGTTTTTGCCGCAGCATGGGCTATGACGGCCTGTCGGACTTCAAGCTCAAGCTGGCGGGCAGCGTCAGTGAGGGCGTACCCTTCATCCACCGCAGCGTGGATGCCGACGACAAGACCGGCGACGTGATGGTCAAGGTGATAGACAACACCGTGGCGGCGTTTTTGAAGTACCGCAACGATGCGAGTTCGGTGGCGGTGGAAAGGGCCGCCGACGCGTTGCTGGCGACCTACAACAGCGGCAGGCGCATCGAGTTTTTCGGTGTTGGCAATTCGGGCATCGTGGCGCAGGACGCGCAGCACAAATTCTTCCGCCTGGGAATCACCAGCATCGCTTACAGCGACGGCCACATGCAGGTCATGAGCGCCTCGCTGCTGGGCCCGGGCGACTGCGTGGTGGTGATTTCGAATTCGGGCCGCACGCGCGACCTGATGGACGCCTGCGACATCGCGCGCAAGAACGGCGCGACCACCATCGTCATCACCGTCACCGGTTCGCCGCTGGCCGCAGCCGGCAACATCCACCTGACGGCCGACCACCCCGAGGGTTACGACCGCTACAGCCCTATGGTGTCGCGCCTGATGCACCTGATGATCATCGACATCCTGGCGACCTGCGTGGCGCTGCGCATCGGCAGCAAGCTGCAGCCGCTGCTCAAGGAAATGAAGAACAACCTGCGCAACAAGCGCTACGCTTGAAGCGTAGCGCCGCGGTATCAGGCGAGGGGCAGCGAACGCTCCACGATGCCGGCGAACAGCGCCGAGCCCAGCGGCAGCACGCTGTCGTTGAAGTCATAGCAGCTGTTGTGCAGAAAGCGGCTGCCGATGCCGCCGGTGGTGCCGCCTTTGCCGTCGGGCAGCTGCTCGCCCTGGCCCAGGCGCAGGTAGGCGCCCGGCTTGACGCGCAGCATGAAGGAAAAATCTTCCGAGCCCATGCTGGGTTCGAGGTTGCTCACCACGTTTTCCGCACCCACGAGCTGGTCCGCCACGGCGGTGGCCAGTGCGTACTCGGCGGGCGAATTGATGGTGGCCGGGTAGATGCGTTCGTATTTCACGGTGGCCGTGGCGCCGAAGCCCTGGGCCACGGCCGCGCACAATTCCTTGAGGCGGCGCTCGACCAGATCCTGCACTTCGGGCTTGAACGTGCGCACGGTGCCCACCAGCATGGCGGTCTCGGGCACCACGCTCATCGCGCCCAGGTCGCCCGCCCGGACGGCGCAAATGCTGATCACCGCGTTGTCCATGGCCTTGACGTTGCGCGACACGATGCTTTGCACCGCGGTAATGATGTGAGCGGCCACCAGCACCGGATCCACCGTCAGGTAAGCGTGCGCGCCGTGGCCGCCTTTGCCGGTGACCTCGATGGTGATGCGGTCGGCCGCGGCCATCATGGGGCCGGGGTTGATGCCGATGGTGCCGGGCTGCATCGCGGGCCAGTTGTGCATGGCGTAAATCGCTTGCACGGGAAAGCGCTCGAACAGGCCGTCCTTGATCATGGCGTCGGCCCCGCCGCGCCCCTCCTCCGCGGGCTGGAACACCAGTACCGCATCGCCGGCGAAGTTACGCGTTTCGGCGAGATAACGGGCGGCGCCCACCAGCATGGTGGTGTGGCCGTCATGGCCGCAGCCATGCATCAACCCGACTTTGGAAGACTTCCAGCCGAACTCGTTGTGCTCGGTCATGGGCAACGCATCCATGTCGGCGCGCAGGCCCACCATGGGCCTTGCGCCAGACCCGCCGGACCTGGCGGTTTGCTGGCCCTTGATGACGGCGACAACACCGGTCTTGCCGACGCCTGTATGCACCTCGTCGACGCCGCACAGCTTGAGCGCATGCACCACACGGCTGGAAGTGTAGACCTCTTCGAAGCCGAGTTCGGGGTGGGCATGCAGGTCGCGGCGGAAAGCGGTGAGTTCGGGGTGGTACTGCACGATTTGCGCGAAGGCCCTGCCGCTGGCACGCAGCTGGGGCGGGCGATCCGCGCTGTCGGCGATATCCGCCGCTGCGGCGGACTGGAGGGATGAGGCACCTGGAATATTTGGAAGGGTGGCCGGAGCACGCATGTCAGTGAGATTCCGAGTTCAGCTGTTGGAAATACTAATCTTGATGGGATGGCGGTGCAAACACAGGGCTTTGTAAAAGCCGGGCCGATGCGGCGGTCACAGCGGGAACGGCCGTGACTTTCAAAGGCTTGTTCACCAGGCYGACCGGGCCATACCATGCCTTGGTTTTTTGCCGCGTGTTGTCGCTGTCCGTCATGATGGCAATACCGACCAGCGCGCCCGGCGCTTCACCGAAGGCTTTTTCATAGTCGGCGCGGATGTCGCGCTCGTAGTCGAGCCAGCGGCCAAGCCGCGCCGGCCCGGACTCAAGCACCAGCTTGCGGATGCGGTCGGTGCGGGGGTTGATCACCACGCTTTCCGGCGCGCTGTGCGTGCCCCACACATACATGAGGGTCGCGTAGGGCAAGGGCTCACCCGTCAGGGCCAATGCCAGTTCCGACAGCATGGCGTTTTTGGCGGAGAACTTCGAACGGTCGCCTTCGAAGGCGAGCAACACGCGCACCGGGGAATCGTCACTGTCGCGCTGCGTCATATCGGCGCCGGCGATCATCATGGGCACCTTCCAGGAGAAACCCAGTTTGCCCAGGTCTGAAGGCTCGACCCGCAACTGTTGCCGCAGCATGCTGGCGGCGCTGTCGGATTCGCTGAAAACGGCTTCACGCCCATCCAGCCGCACCGCGCGATAGTGCGTGGACTTTTTCCCCGGAAATGCGCAGTGTTGCCATTTGACGGTATCCGGGATCGAAGAGGAATTTGAGTTTGAACTTGCGGGCGACGCCGAGGCCCAGTTCACATCCTGGCTGCTTGCCGGCCCGGAAGTTCCTACTCCCGCACAGGCCACCAGCAGGGTCACGCAAGCGACAACCGTCATCGCACGGAACGTACGCGAGAAAAAACAATGAGACAACAGGGTCATAGGAAAACAGGTGATGAGGCTAGATAGCTCAACGCGGCCGGGGCAGAAAAGGTTTCAAAAAATCCGAAAATTTGCACTGCAGTCATTTCAACCATAAAAAAAGCCGCCTCGGGTTTCCCCGGGGCGGCTTTTTGATCTTCATAAGAAACTGGCGTTAAGCCAGCTTCAAATTAGAACGTGTGGCGAATGCCAGCTGCGATCGTCGTGGTACGGGTGATGCTGCTGGTAGGAGCGATCACCATGGTGTTCGCAGCCACGCCAGAGTAGTTCTTCGTGCTGACGGCACCCGTGTACAGGGTGGTGCGCTTGCTCAAAGAGTACAGAGCCTGGACGCCCCAGCCAGTGCTGGAACCCAGATCGTCACCCTTGGAGCGAGCATAACCAGCGCTCAGGGTCGTTGCGCCCAGAGGCACTGCAACGCTCAGGCTGTACTCTTTTTGTGCGCCCAGTTCGTGAGCAGCAACTGCAACACCGGTCGAGCTGAACGTAGTGATGACGTCCTTGAACTTGGCGCGGTTGGCGCCGAAGCCGACTTTGGCGACGCCGAAGTCATAAGAAACGTTCAGCAGCGTGTTGGTCAGAGCTGGCTTGGTCGTTGCGGTGCGGGCAGCACCTTCAGACTGGTAGCCGCCGGACACAACCAGAGGGCCGTTTGCGTACTTCAGGTTGGCAGACACGGTGTTGCTTGCGCTGACAGCGGAGGTCTTGTCTTCGCCGAAGGCGTACATGAACGAACCGGTGAAGCCGCCGAAGTTAGGGGAAACGTACTTGACGCTGTTGTTGAAGCGGGTGTTGAAACCAACCCAGGTCACGTGGGCGCCGGAGCCGTTGCCGTTGTGGTTCAGCAGGACAGCATTGCCAGCCAGGGTGCCGATGGCGCCAGCTTGAGCGGTGCTGAAGCCGTTGTTGGTGTTCGAAGGATCGAACAGCGTAGCGCCCATCATGGCGTGGTCAGCAGACACGTCGTCGTAGGAGCTGGAGTTGCGACCGATGGTCACGGTACCGAAGCCGCTGGAGATACCCACGTTGGCGCGACGGCCGAACAGCAGGCCGCCTTGGCCGGAAGAACCTGCGTCGAGGTTGACGCCGCTTTCGAGGTTACCGATGWCAGCCGTGCCGCCGCCGATGTCTTCGCTGAAGCGAATGCCCCAACGCGAACCGTTCAGGCCGCCGGAGTCAATCTTGGCCTGGCTGATGCCGGTGATGGCAGCGCCGCTGACCTGGTTGGTCTTGTAGCTGCCGACGTTGGCGTCGAGCAGACCGTAGATGGTCACGGTCGACTGAGCTTGTGCTGCACCAGCCATAGCGCCGAGTGCGGCCAAAGCGATAAGGGTCTTTTTCATTGAGAGTTTCTCCAAGGTTAAACATAGGGCTCCGGCACGGGGACCATTTGCGGACTTGCGTCCTCGTGGCTCCACCAGAGACCCGGGCCAACCCCCTTTCGGGAAGTTGGCTCTATTGCACCAGACTGGGCTTCAATTCGCAAAGGAATGCCCAAAAAAACCAACAACCCGTTGCGCTCAAGCCACAAATGGATGGCAGAAAGTGGGAAAGAAACAACGCCCGCAAGAACCGGGGATTTCCTCTTGCCAAAAATCCTGCTTTCGCTCTGATGCCGGCCGTTTAATGAAAAAAGCCGCTTCAGCGAAGCGGCTTTCCAGGAAACCCGCACGAGGCGGGGTTCAAGTCAGGTCAAACTGATCAGAACGTGTGGCGAATGCCAGCGCCGTAGGTGCTGGTCTTGCGCTCGGTCGCGCCGCCGGTTTCCTTGCCGGTCTGGATGCCAGCGTACAGGTTCGAACGCTTGGACAGCGCGTACAGGGCAGCAAAACCGTAGCCTGTGCGCTTCAGGTCGGGAACGCCGCCCAGCAGCGTGCTCTTGGAGCGGGCATAACCGCCGGACAGCGTCAGGGCGCTGCTGACAGGGAAGTCCAGGCCGATCTGGTATTCCTTGGTCTTGTCCGCTGCCACGCCGGTGATCGGGGTGGTGCCGTTCTTCACGTTACCGTAGGCGCCCAGCAGCTTGACCACGCCGAAGTCATAGGAGCCGTTCAACTGCGTGTACTTGATGGCCGTGGCGTTGCCGGTGGCTTTTTCGGTCTGGTAAGCCAGCGAAGCGCCGATGGGGCCGTTCGCGTAGGCAACGTTCATGCTGGCGATCTTGCCGGCGCTGACAGCGGCGGTCTTGTTTTCACCGAAGCTGTACATACCGGCAGCGGAGAAGCCGCCGAAGTTGGGGGTCTCGTAGTAGATCGAGTTGCCGGGACGGTCCTGGTAGCTGTTGCTGGCCCACACGCTGGTGGAAGGCGCGAACAGCAGCGAGTCAAAGCCAGCAGCGCCGGAGCCCTTGACCATGTCGTACGGGGTCCACATCTTGCCGAGCTTCAATTCACCGAAGCCGCCGGAAACGCCCATCCAGGACTGGCGGCCGAAGACCGCGGTGGAGACCGCGTTGGTGTAAGGGTTGGTGTAGTTGTTGGCGGCGCCGGTGCTGGGGTCAAAGCCGGCTTCCAGCAGGAAGTTGGCTTTCATACCGCCACCGAGGTCTTCAGAGCCCTTCAGGCCGAAACGGCTGGTCTGCAGACCGCCGCCGCTGCCGGAGAAAGGGTGGGGGACGTTCACGCCGGTGCGGCTGAGGTTGTTGTCCTTGACGGTACCGACCCAAGCGTCCACGAGGCCGTAGATGGTCACGGTGGACTGCGCGGAGGCCACGCCGGAAACGGCCAGCACTGCCAGGGCAACTAGGCTTTTCTTCATCATTAGAAATCTCCAAAAAGGTGGGAACACAAAAAACGCAAACATTCAAAGGGCTTTTCTGATCGACCCCAGGCCGATTTAATCGATCTGTCACACATCACACAAAGCCCTTATCGCTCCATTAGCAAAATTCACGCCCGATTGTTGGCCCCTGACCACACTGCTAGGTGTCATGCCGTACCAGCCCCATACCAGTGGGCCGGACATGCCCTTCGATGCGGCGTGAACACACCAAAATGGCGCTTTTTTTCATGAGCGCATCGTTTTGGTGAAAGTGCGCCAATCGGCTGGCGACAGCGTTTTTTGGTGCCCAATGTGCCAATTCAGCGGCGGCGCGGCGGGCGGTCCGCGCTGAAACCGCCCAGGTGAGTCCACAGGGATGTGGCTCACGCACCACGGCATGGCCAAAATAGAGACCAAGCCCTAAGCCGCGTTCGCG
>NZ_JBFUBY010000110.1:0-19094 GCF_056405515.1 Polaromonas sp. P1_G2 | reverse complement strand
GTGTTGGGTGGTGAGGTCATGCGCCCTCCTCCCCGGCCATGGCTTCTTCGTCCAGGCTCCAGAAATCCTTGCGGCAGAGGCCGCGCGCGGCGCAGTAATCGCAAGCCTTGCCTTCGCCCAGCGCCGGCAGGGCCGCGCCGCGCGCGATGCGGGCCATGTCGGTCAGGATGCTGTCGATGAGTTCATCGCGCAGGCCGACGATCTCGGCTTGCTCATAGGTTTTGGTCGGCTCTTTTTCGCCGAGGTTGACGTAAGCCGCGGCCAGGGTGTCGTCGCTCATGAGCGCGGCGTAGAAGGCCAGTTGCGTGTCCTCCTGGCCGTTCTTGATGCGCTCGGCCGTGGTGGCGCGCGGCTCGGTCTTGTAGTCGATGAGCAGCGCATGGCCGTCGGCCTGTCGGTCTATGCGGTCCAGCTTGCCCAGCAAGGTGAGTTCACCCAGTGGCATTTCGCGCCAGACCTCGGCTTCGTCAAAGGTGGCGCCGGTCGCTTCATGCCCGGCCAGCCACGTCAGGTAACCCTCGCGCACCCCGGGCCAGGCGGCGGCAAAGGGCAGGAACTCGCTTTCGCCGAGCGCCAGTTCCTGTGCAGCCTGATCGGCCGCCGCATTGATCATGATGACGCGAGCGGCTGGATCATCCGTGGGCGCTGTCTTGAGCGCCTCATGGAAATGCCGCAGCAGGCTGTGCAGCCAGTTGCCGAAGTCGCGCTTGCCGAGTTCGCTTTCAAGCTCCTCGGGCTCCTGCAGCTTGAGCTGGCGCAGCGCAAAAAACCGGTAGGGGCAGCGGCGCAGGTCTTCATAAGCGCTGGCCGAGAGCCGCGTGAGGGGCAAGGCCTCGCCAGTCGGAAAGGGGTGTGGCGTGGGCTCAATCTCCACGGCGCGCAGGCTGCGCGGGTCAGCGGCGAGCTCGGTCTCTTGAGGTGCCTCATCGCGTGCCAGCAGTAGTTCCTGCACAAAACCGCTGGGGATCAGGTGCTCACCGGATTCACTGGTGCGCCAGAGCACGTCGACCCGCGGCGCCTGCAAAGCGTAGCGCCAAGCCTGGCGGGCCGCGGCGGCCAGGGTTTCGCGCGAGGGCAGGCCCAGCAGTTCGCGCTGGGTAGGTGTCCAGGGGCCGGCGGGTTCGGGCGACACCGGCAGGCGGATCTCGTCGCAGCCGGGCAGCACCACGGCGCGCATGGGCCGGCCCAGCAACTGCGGCAGCGGCAGGATCACGACCTGCTCGGCCGGCGGATGCGGCGGCGCGAACTTGCCGCCTTCGAGCGCCTGGTTGGCCCACTGGGTGAAATCGTTGAGCCGCATCACCGGCGAGGCCTGGAATTCAGCCTCGGCGCCTTCATACAACCGCAGCACCTCGAGCACGGCCTGGCCGGCCTCGTCCTGGGCCAGCGCATCCCACTGGCCGGCCGCCTGCAGCGCGGCGCGCAGGTCGCGCAGCCACACGGCCAGCGGGCGGGCGCGGGCCAGGGGCGCGCGCAGCGCGTTGGCCTGCAGGGCCAGCGGCTGGGTGGCCAAAAAAGCCGGCGGCACGATGTCTTCGGCCGCGAAGGCCGGCAGGTCGCGCCAGGCGCGCACGCCGACGCGGCGCAGTTCGGTCTCGGCGGCGGTCACCAGCATGGGTTCAAAGGCCGGCGCGTTCTTGAGCCAATCCAGCACGGCGTCGGTGGACGCGTCCCAGGGCAAGGCGCGCAGCAGGCTCATGAGGCCGGCGGCGGCGCGCGTGGTGGAAAGCTTCCAGCCGGTTTCGTCGCGCATGGCGATGCCGCGTTCGGCCAGCATGGCGCCGACGCGGCGCGTGAGCTGGCGGTCCTGCGCGATCAGGGCGACCGGGCTGCGCCCTTGCGCCAGGTGGGCCAGCACGCAAGCGGCGGCGCGGCCGGCTTCGTCTTCGGCGTCCTGGGCGGCGTGCAGCGCGGGCGGTGGGCTGGCCTCAAAGGCAATGCACAAGGGGATGGACAGCGAGCGTTCGCCGAAATGCACCTTGAGCGCCTCGGTCAGCGGGTCGGCCTGAAAGCCCTCGAGGACGGCGAAAAGCGAGGGTTGGGCCTGGAACAGGCGGTCCGTGGGATAGGCAGAGGCCGCGRCCCAGGCCAGGGCGATGCGGCCCACGGCGGCCTCGAGGGCCAGCACCGGGGAATCCAGGCCCGCACCCAGGGCCAGCGCGAGCCGTTCGCTCCAGGCCCGACGCCGTGCCGGCATGACGGCGGAAGCGACGCCGGCCAGGCTCCAGGCGGCCTCGACCAGGCGGCCGGCCAGCGCATCCTGCTGGCCGCCCAGCCCGGCCCGGTCCAGCAGAGAGGCAGCGGTCAGCATGTCGATGGCCACGTCCATGCGCAAATCGTCGCCCGAGGGCGTGAACAGGCCCAGCGTGCCGCCCAGGCCGCCGGCCCAGTTCATGGTGGTCTCAAAGCGCGGGACAAAAAAGGTGTCACCGGCCTGCGCGGCCCAGGCCTGGCGCGCCTGCTGGATCAGCTGGGCATAGGGCAGCAGCACGACGGCTTCGGCCGGGTGCACGCCGCGCGCCGCGATCGCTTCGGCCAGCCGGGCCATGGCCTGGCGCCAGCAGAGCGCATCAGGCAAAGAGGCGGGGGCGTCGGTGTGGGCAGGTGGCATGGGCAGAGTTTTGCGACGGGCAAGAGGGGAAAGTCGGGGCGGGCCGCATGCGGATTGAGCGGATGGCTATCAGGGTGATAGCCCCTGCCCGCCCGACCCGGCTACTTGCTTTCTGCCACAATGACTGCAACTTTAGCCCCGTACCGTATCGTAACCATCCTAACCAGACAAAGGAGCCGCCATGGCGAGCGAACTGATCAAACATACCACCGATGCCACCTTCGAAGCCGATGTGCTGCAATCCTCCAAACCCGTGCTGGTGGACTACTGGGCCGAATGGTGCGGTCCGTGCAAGATGATCGCTCCGATTCTTGACGAAGTGGCGACCGGCTACGACGGCAAGCTGCAGATCGCCAAGATGAACGTCGACGAAAACCGCGACATCCCCGCCAAGTTCGGCATCCGCGGCATCCCCACGCTGATGCTGTTCAAGGACGGCCAGCTGGCCGCCACCAAGGTCGGCGCCATGAGCAAGGCCCAGCTGACCGCGTTCATCGACCAGCAACTGGCCTGAACGTTGACGCGCTGACCGGGAAGCACGGCCCAGGCCGCTTCCCGATCCGCGCAGCCCCGCCGGCCGGGGTCCGGGCACCGGAAAACAGCCGTGATTTCCCGCCTGAATTTCCTGTCATAATGTGCTTTATTCACCGGTCGGCCCCTCGCCGCCCGGTTCGAGTTCCCGGTTTGTAAGCCATCTTCTGCGGCTTCTTTTCAAACCTCCCCCGTTTTCCATCAATGAACTCCGCAAGGAGTAATTCCATGCACTTAAACGAACTCAAGGCACTGCACGTGTCTGAAGTCCTCAAGCAGGCCGAAGCCCTTGAGATCGAAAACGTCGGCCGCATGCGCAAGCAGGAGCTGATGTTCGCCATCATCAAAAAGCGTGCAAAAACCGGCGAGACCATCGTGGCCGACGGCGTGCTGGAAGTGCTGCCCGACGGCTTCGGCTTCCTGCGCGCCCCTGATTCGAGCTACACCGCGTCCACCGACGACATCTACATCAGCCCCAGCCAGATCCGCCGCTTCAACTTGCACACCGGCGACATGATCRAAGGCGAAGTGCGCACCCCCAAAGACGGCGAACGCTACTTTGCGCTGAACAAGCTCGACAAGGTCAACGACGGCCTGCCCGAAGACAACAAGCACAAGGTCATGTTCGAGAACTTGACCCCGCTGTTTCCGCGCGAGCAGTTCAAGCTCGAGCGCGACATCAAGGGCGAAGAAAACCTGACCAGCCGCATCATCGACATCGTCTCGCCCATCGGCAAAGGCCAGCGCGCCCTGCTGGTGGCGCCGCCCAAGTCCGGCAAGACCGTGATGATGCAGAACATCGCCCATGCCATCACCGCCAACTACCCCGAAGTGGTCATGATGGTGCTGCTGGTGGATGAGCGCCCCGAAGAAGTGACCGAAATGCAGCGCAGCGTGCGCGGTGAGGTGATCTCTTCAACCTTCGACGAACCCGCCGCGCGCCACGTGCACGTGGCCGAAATGGTCATCGAGCGCGCCAAGCGCCTGGTTGAACTCGGCAAGGATGTTGTCATCCTGCTGGATTCCATCACCCGCCTGGCCCGTGCCTACAACAACGTGCTGCCCTCCTCCGGCAAGGTGCTGACCGGCGGTGTGGACGCCAACGCGCTGCAGCGCCCCAAGCGCTTTTTCGGCGCAGCCCGCAACATTGAAGAAGGCGGCAGCCTGACCATCATCGGCACGGCCCTGGTCGATACCGGCTCCCGCATGGACGAGGTGATCTTTGAAGAATTCAAGGGCACCGGCAACTGCGAAATCCACCTGGACCGCCGCCTTTACGAAAAGCGCGTGTTCCCGGCCATCCACCTCAACCGCAGCGGCACCCGCAAGGAAGAGCTGCTGCTGGCCCCCGAAATCCTCCAAAAATCGCGGATTTTGCGCCAATTCATGTACAACATGGACGAAATCGAGTCCATGGAGCTCATGCTCAAGAACATGAAGGCCACCAAGAACAACCACGAGTTCTTCGACATGATGCGCCGGGGCGGCTAAACAGCCTGGCGCGGGGCATGCCATTGCGGCATCCGCCCGGCGCCCGCCAGTAGCCTGCCGGGTTCGCGGGCCGTTTCATCAATTCCGGCTTGCAAGGCCACGCCATGACCACTGTTCTCCAAACGCTGAAATGCTCGGAATGCGGTAGCGGTGCATTGCGGCGCACCGGTCTGAACCAATACGTCTGCGAACACTGCGGCGCGCGGTCGGTCATCGAGGACGGCGTTTCCGACCGTTTGGACCGCGTCCTTGAACAGGTCAAGGACGCCGCAGCCGAACGCCTGGCGGCAGAGCAGTCGCGCAACCTCAGGATATCGGCCGAGAAACTCTTTCAATATGGTTTGATCACGGCCGCGGTGGTCGTGGTCTTGGGCCTGCTTTTCGCCGCCCTGAACCATTTCAGCACGAAGGAACAACTCGCCGACGGTTCGCGCGCCAGCCTCCCGAAGCCGGACAGTGCCATTCCCGTCGACGGCCTGAAGCTCGACGAAGGGCGCCAGGTGCYGGTCGGAAGCGGCAGCTCAGCAAAAGCCAAGCTGCTGGTGATCGCCCGCAACGAGACCGGCAAGCCGCTCGAGCGCCCCGGTATCACGGCGGTTCTTTATTCCGAAGGCGGCAACAAGCTCGGCACCGCCAGCGAAACCTTGCCCGCGAGCCTGCTCGCCGCGGGCGAAACCGCACCGGTGCTGGTTGATCTTCCGGGCGACAAAACAGTCACCCGCCACGAGTTGCAGGTGCAGCGCCTGAGCACTCCCCATCGCTCGGTCGAGGGGCCGCGCCTGGCGTTTTCGCGCGTCCGGCTCGTGCAGGACGGAAAAAGCGACCTGCGCTTGGCGGGCCGCATCGTCAACACGCGCAAGGACGTGACGCTGGTGGCGTGCGAAGTGCTCGTGACGGCCTACGACGACACCGGGGCCCTCATCGGATTTGGCCGCGGCTACGCGCAATCCGGCGAAGTCAAACCGGGTGAGCGCACGGCCGTGGATGTGCGTATCCCGCGTTTTGGCGGCAGCGCCGCCGCCGTTGCCGCCTGGGATTACCGCATCAGCTATGCCGTCAAGACCGACGAAAGCAGCCGCACACCGGTCATCAGCGCCGATCGGGTGATACGCACCAACGGCGCACCCGAGACTTTTGGCGCCGGCTTGCGGATGAGCACCGAGGACCCGCTGGCCGAAGACAGCGAGCGTTTTGACCTGAGCCAGCTTGAATTGCTGCCGCTTGTGGCGGGCCGGAGCCAGATCCAGCGGCCCCTGTACCTGACCGAGGTGGTGAACCGCAGCAAGGACATGATCGCCATAACACCCGGCGGTGTCATCTCGCAGTACGACGGCAGCCAAGCTGGCGGCTCCGTTTCCATGGAAGAGATCGCCTACCTGTATCCCGGCGAACGCCTTCCCATCCGGCTGGAACCCCAAAAAACCGGCCAGATCACGCAAACCCGCGTTGAATGGAAGCCTTCGCGCCGGGCCGCACTGCCGGGCTCACGCACGCCCCTGGTGGTCCAGGTCGAAGGAACGCGCGCGCAAACCGGCAGCGTGCTGCTCAATTTCAGCCAGCGCTTCAGCTACAAATATGTCGAGGTCAAAGGGAGCGTCAAAAACGCCGGGACCGCCATTGTGCGCAAGCCGCGGGTCTGGATCAGCTTGCGCGACCGCGACGGCCGGCTGACGGGTTTCAGGCGGGTCGACAACCTGCCGGCCATCGCGCCGGGGGAAAGCGTGCCATTTCAGGTGGATGTCGAACAAAACGGCGGGGATTTCACGGCAGTCAGCTCGTTTTACCAGAGCACCGAATAGCCCCGGAGCCGCCCTGGGTGCTGGCGCCGGGCAAAACGCCTTTGCCGGGCGCCAAATCAGCACCTTGCTGGTGCCCCCGCTTTTATGCGATAATGTGCGGCTTAGCGGAAAGTGCCCAGGACTGGCTTGTGTGGCTCCCGCATCGAACAAGGAAAGATCATGAAAGAAGGCATTCACCCCAATTACCGCGAAGTTTGTTTCCTGGACCTGTCCAACAACTTCAAGTTCGTCACCCGCTCCTGCGTGAACACCAAAGAGATGGTGAAAATGGATGACGGCCGCGAACTGCCCCTGTACAAGCTCGATACGTCCAGCGAATCGCACCCCTTCTACACCGGCACGCAAAAATCCGTGGACAACTTCGGCAAAATTTGCCCGGAACTGCAAAGCCTCGCAGCCCGGTTTGACGCAAAATCAGYGCTGGCCCGGGATGCCGGACTGACGGCCACTCCCACCACTCTCGCCTTTCGCCGATCCCCAACCGTTTTGAACAAACCTTCCCCCGCCATCATTGCCCAGTCCGCCGTGCGCCGCCTGCCGCGGCTTGCGCTGCTGCTGTTCTGCGCGGCCTATGTGCTGCCGGGCTTTCTGGGGCGCGGGCCCTGGAAAAACGAAGACATCGCCGCCTTCGGCGTGATGCGCGAACTGGCCTCCACGGTGGCCAACTGGCTGCAGCCGCAGCTGCTGGGCCGGGCCACCGAATTTGACGCGCTGGCCCCCTACTGGCTGGGCGCGATCGCGATCAAATGGCTGCCTTTCCTGGACCCGGCCCTGGCAGTGCGGGTGCCGTTTGTGGGCCTGCTGGTGCTGACCTTGCTGGCCACCTGGTATGCCGTTTATTACCTGGCCCGCAGCCCGCTGGCCCAGCCGGTCGCTTTCGCCTTTGGCGGCGAGGCCGGCCCGGTGGACTACGCCCGGGCGATCGCCGACGCCGGCCTGCTGGCGTTGATTGCCAGCCTGGGCCTGGCACAGCTCTCCCACGAAACCACGCCGGCGCTGGCGCAACTGGGCTTCACGGCCCTGGCCTTCTACGCCATGGCGGCCAGCCCCTATCGCCGCGCCACCAAAATCTTCGGGCCGGCCTTCGGCCTGCTGGTCGGCTTGGCCGGGCTTACCCTGAGCGGTGCCCCCACGCTGGCCCTGCTGCTGGGCGCGGGCGGCGCGCTGGTCGAATGGATCCACATGCACTGGGGCACCGACCAGAAAGACCCTGCGGCCAAACAACAGTCCTGGCACTGGGTGCTGCTGATCACTGGTATCACGCTGGGTGTCTCGCTGCTGGCCTATGGACTGGACCTCTGGCGCTGGCGCATCCACCTGCCCGGCTCTGACGACGCCACCGCCTGGCGGGACTGGCGCAGCCTGGGGCGCCTGCTGCTGTGGTTCACCTGGCCGGCCTGGCCGCTGGCGATGTGGACGCTCTACCGCTGGCGCCGGCAGCTGGCCAGCCGCCATGTCGCCCTGCCGCTGTGGTTTGCCGCCATGGCTGTGGCCGCCACACTGACCACCACAGCCTCCGATCGCAGCCTGCTGCTGAGCCTGCCCCCGCTGGCAGCGCTGGCCGCCTTCGCACTGCCCACACTCAAGCGCAGCGTGGCTTCGCTGATCGACTGGTTCACGCTGCTGTTTTTCACCGGCTGCGGCATCATCATCTGGGTGGTCTGGATCGCCATGCAGACCGGCGTGCCGCGCCAGCCCGCCGCCAACGTGGCCAAACTCGCGCCCGGTTTCGAGCCCAGCTTTTCCTGGCTGGCCTTTCTTTTCGCGCTGGCCGCCACCCTGGCCTGGACCTGGCTCGTCAAATGGCGCGCCGGGGCACAACGCGCGGCCGTCTGGAAATCGCTGGTGCTGCCGGCCGGCGGCGCCACCCTGTGCTGGCTGCTGCTGATGACGCTCTGGATGCCGCTGCTCGACTATGCGCGCAGCTTCGCGCCCCTGTCGCGCCAGATCGCCAGCCTGGTGGACAAAAACGCCTGCGTCGAAATCTACGGCATCGGCAGCGCCCAGGCCGCCGCCCTGCAATACCACGGCAAGCTTGAGTTGCGCCAAGCCGGCGCGCAGGCCAGTTGCCCCTACCTGATCGTCGACGTCGAAGCCCAGCCCACACTCAGCAACACGGTCAACCTGCCCGACTGGGCTTTCCAGGCGACGGTGCGCCGGCCCACCGACAAGACCGAGAATGTGCTGCTCTACAAGCGGATCAGCCAGGACACCCCGGCCAAAACACCGCCCCCTTCCCGCCGCGCCAACGGCAAAGCCAGGCCTTGAGCGAACTCAAGGTCATCAGCCGGCACGCGGGCACGGTGCTGGTCGGGCAACTGGCCATCATGGCCTTCGGCGTGGCCGACACCGTGATCGCGGGCCGCTACAGCGACCAGGCGCTGGCCGCGCTGTCGGTGGGCTCGGCCCTCTATATCAGTGTGTATGTCGGGCTGATCGGTATCGTGCAGGCGCTGCTGCCCATCTGGTCCGAGATGCTGGGCGCGCGGCGCCATGAAGCCGTAGGTGCTTCCGTGCGGCAAAGCATGTACTTGTGCGGCTTCATCGTGGCAGCGGGCATGGCCGCGATGCTGTTTCCCGGCGCGCTGCTGCGCTGGGCCCAGGTGCCCGAGCTGATGCGCGATGAAGTCCAGCACTACCTGGCGGTGCTGGCTTTCGCGTTTGCGCCCTCACTGCTGTTTCGCATCTACAGCACCTTCAACCAGGCGCTGGGCAAGCCGCTGCTGGTCACCTGGCTGCAGGTCGGCGCCCTGCTGGTCAAGATCCCGCTGTCGATCTGGCTGGTGGCCGGCGGCGCCGGCGTGGAGCCCATGGGCGCCGTGGGCTGCGCCTGGGCCACGCTGATCGTGAACTACCTGCTGCTGGTGCTGGCCGTGCTGAYGCTGCGCACACGGCCCCTGTATACGCCTTACCGCCTCTGGGAACGCATGGAGCGTCCCGACTGGTCGCAGATCGGCAATTTCGCGCGGCTGGGCATCCCGGGCGGGCTGGCCTACCTGGTCGAGGTGACCTCTTTCACGCTGATGGCCCTGTTCATCGCGCGGCTGGGCACGGTCGCATCGGCCAGCCACCAGATCGCGTCGAGTGTGGCGGCGGTGCTCTACATGATGCCGCTGTCGATGGCCATCGCCTGCAGCGCGCGCGTGTCCTTCTGGATAGGCGCGGGCCGCCCGGACTACGCCAAACGCGTGGTGCTGCTGGGCCTCAAGCTCACCGGGGTGGCGGCGCTCACGCTGGCGGCGTTTGTCTCCATGGCCGGGCCCCTGCTGGCGAGCTGGTACTCGGGCAGCCCCGAGATCGTCGCGCTGGCTTCGTCGTTGCTGGTGTGGGTGGCCTTCTACCATGTGGCTGACGCGACGCAGGCGCTGACCGCATTTTTGCTGCGCTGCTACCGCATCACCATCGTGCCGCTGGCGCTTTATGGCGTGCTGCTGTGGGGCCTGGGCTTGCTGGGCGGCTACCGCCTGGCCTATGAGGGCATCGCCGGCCATCCGGCCACGCAATCGGCGGCCAGCTTCTGGGCCGCCAGCACGGTAGCTATCGCGCTCGTGGCGGCCTGTTTCCTCGGTTTGCTGTGGCACGCCGTCAGGCGCAGCCTGCGGACGACGCCGGCGGCTCAGGCGGTCTGAACGGCCTGGGCCACCTGAACCCGGCGCACGCGCGCGGCCGGAAAGACGATGGAAAAGCACGAGCCTTGTCCCGGCTCACTTTCAATCTGCAATTCGGCGCCGTGGCGCTGCGCCACGTGCTTGACGATGGCCAGGCCCAGGCCGGTGCCGCCGGTCTCGCGTGAACGGCTGCGGTCTATGCGGTAAAAACGCTCCGTCAGGCGCGGCAGGTGTTCGGGTGCGATGCCGGGGCCGCTGTCCTTGACCTTGAATTCACCACGGCCGTCCTCCAGCAGCGTCCAGCTCACGCGCACTGTGCCGCCCTCGGGGGTGTAACGCACCGCATTGGTCACAAGGTTGGACATGGCGCTGTAAAGCTCGGTCTGCACGCCGGCGATTTCCGACGCCGGGCCGGTATCGAATTCCAGCCTGTGCCCTTGCGGCGCAATTACAGCCGACAAAGCCCTGGCCTCCTGCTCGCACTGGGCCAGCAGCGCGCCCAGCGTCATCCAGTCGGTGGCGCCCGGGAAAGGGCTGCCTTCCAGGCGAGACAAGGTCAGCAGATCGCTGACCAGCGTCTGCATGCGTTGCGACTGCTGCGACATCAGCGCCAGGTAGCGGGCGCGTTCGGGTTCCTTGAGCGGCAGGGTCTGCAGGGTTTCGATGAAGCCGGACAGCACCGTCAGCGGCGTACGGATCTCATGCGACACATTGGCCACGAAATCGCGGCGCATGGCTTCCGCCAACTCCACGGCCGTGATGTCGCGCGACAGCAGCAGCTTGCGGTCCTTGCCGTAGGAGTGCACATGGACCGACAGCTTCACCGGGCGCGCCGGCGTGCTGGCGCTGCCCGGAATCACCACGTCGTGCTTGAAGTTTCCCGCCGCCACGTAGGCCTTGAAGGCCGGGTCGCGCACCAGGTTGGCGATGTGCTGCAGCACGTCGCGCTGGGCGTCGAAGCCGAAATGCTGGCTGGCCATCTGGTTGCACCACTCGATGCGGCCCTGCGCATCGAGCAGCACTACGCCGCTGGGCGAGGCCTGCATGGCCGCCAGGAATTCGTCGAGGCGGGCCTGGCTTTCCTGGTATTGCTGGTCGCGGTTCTTGAGCAGCCGGCGGGTCCGGTCCGCGACCTCACCCCAGACGCCGGGCATGCTGGGGGCGCTGCCCGCCATCACGGCCGGGGTGTCGTTGTTCTGTTCGGTGCGCAGCCAGCGCAGCAGACGGTTGATGAAGAAGCTGTCGATCACCAGCCAGACCATGGCGCCCACCGCCAGGCCTATGCCCAGCCCGAAGCTCAGGCCATTGACGGTGCGCGCCCAAAAGCCCAAGCCACCGCCAACAATCATGCAGGCGGCAAAAACTATCCAGCGGTTGATCATGCGCTGGATTGTGCCGCAGCGACCGGGTTGTTGGCAGCCATCGCGGTCAGCCGGTAACCGGCGCCGCGCACGGTTTCCACCATGGTGCCCGCCGCGCCCAGGGCCTCGCGCAGGCGCTTGACGTGGACGTCGACGGTGCGTTCTTCAATGAAGACGTGGTCGCCCCAGACCTTGTCCAGCAGGGAGCTGCGGCTGTGCACGCGTTCGGCGTGCTTCATAAGGTAGTGCAGCAGCTTGAACTCCGTCGGGCCTAGCTTGAGCTCCTGGCCCAAGTAGGAAATGCGGTGCGTGGCTGCGTCCAGGACCAGCCCGCCCACCGTCACGCTGTCGTTCACCGACTCGGGCGCGCGGCGGCGCAGCACGGCGCGTATGCGCGCCAGCAGTTCCTGGGTGGAAAAGGGCTTGGTGATGTAGTCGTCGGCGCCGGCATCCAGCCCGGCCACCTTGTCGGGTTCGTCGCCGCGCGCCGTCAGCATCAGGATGGGAATGCTCTTGGTGCGCGCCTGCTTGCGCCAGTGGCGGGCCAGGGCCAGGCCGCTTTGCCCCGGCAGCATCCAGTCGAGCAGGATGGCGTCGGGCAGCACGGCGTCGAGTTCGCGCTGGGCCGACACGCTGTCTTCCGCCACCACGGGGTCGAAGCCGCCATGCCGCAGGTTGACGGCAATCAACTCGGCGATGGCCGGCTCGTCTTCAACGATCAGTATGCGTGGCAGGTGTTTCATTCCGGTTTTACTTTACGGCGGATTCGATCTGTTCCATAGGGGTATGCCGTACATCAGCCCCTTTGACGATGTAGATGATGAACTCCGCGATGTTCTTGGCATGGTCGCCCACGCGCTCAATGGCCTTGGCCACGAACAGCAGGTCCAGGCTCGGCGAGATGGTGCGGGGATCTTCCATCATGTAGGTGATGAGCTTGCGCACAAAACCGTCGAATTCCTGGTCGATCTGGTCGTCCTCTTTGAGGATGGAAACCGCCACCGCGGTGTCCAGCCGGGCAAAGGCGTCCAGCGCCTTGCGCAGCAGGCCGGAAGCCAGCTCCGCCGCGATGCGCAGGTCGGACGAAGGCAGGGCCCGGGCCGAGCCGCTTTCGATGATGGACTTGACCATGCGCGCGATCTTCTCGGCTTCGTCGCCGGCGCGCTCAAGGTTGGCCGTGGTCTTGGAAATCGCGATCAGCAGGCGCAGGTCGCGGGCCGTGGGCTGGCGCCGCGCGATGATGGACGACAGCTCGCGGTCGATGTCGATTTCCATCGCATTGACGCGCGATTCGGTTTCGATGACCTGGTTGGCGCTTTCGGCGCTGAACTGGGACAGCGCGTAGATGGCCAGGCGAATCTGCGACTCGACGAGGCCGCCGAGTTCCATGACGCGCGAGGAGACGCCGTTGAGTTCGCTGTCAAACTGCGTCGATAGGTGTTTATCAGGCATGTGTGCTCCCTAATCCGTATTCAGCCGAAACGGCCGGTGATGTAGTCTTCGGTTTCTTTACGTTTTGGCTTGAAGAACAGGTCTTCGGTGGCGCCGAATTCAACCAGGTCGCCCAGGTACATATAGGCCGTGTAATCGCTGCAGCGGGCGGCCTGCTGCATGTTGTGCGTCACGATGACCACGGTGTATTCGTTCTTCAACTCGGCGATCAGCTCTTCCACCTTGGCGGTCGAGATCGGGTCCAGCGCCGAGCAGGGCTCGTCCAGCAGCAGCACTTCAGGCTTGATGGCGATGCCGCGGGCAATGCACAGGCGCTGCTGCTGGCCGCCGGAGAGGCTGGAGCCGCTCTGGTTGAGCTTGTCCTTGACTTCGGTCCACAGCGCGGCCTTGCGCAGCGCCCATTCCACGCGCTCGTCCATGTCCGAGGCGTTCAGGCTTTCAAACAGCTTCACGCCAAAGGCGATGTTKTCRTAGATCGACATCGGGAACGGYGTCGGCTTCTGGAACACCATGCCGACCTTGGAGCGGATCAGCGCCACGTCTTTTTTGGACGTCAGCAGGTTCTCGCCGTCGAACATGATCTCGCCTTCGGCGCGCTGCTCGGGGTAAAGCTCATACATGCGGTTGAAGATGCGCAGCAGCGTGGACTTGCCGCAGCCCGAGGGGCCGATGAAGGCGGTGACCTTCTTTTCCGGGATTTCCAGGTTGATGCCCTTGAGGGCGTGGAACTTGCCGTAATAGAAGTCGAGGTTCTTGACCGAAATTTTCGATTGCTCGCGTTGTGCGGTGATGGTGTCCATCTTTGACCTTGTTGTGTTGTGTGGCTGTCAGTTTTTGGCGCGCGTCAGCACGCGCGCCAGGATGTTCAGGCCCAGCACGGCCATGGTGATCAGGAACACGCCCGCCCATGCCAGTTGCTGCCAGTTCTCATAAGGGCTCAGCGCGAACTTGAAGATCGTCACGGGCAGGCTGGCCATGGGCTGGTTCAGGTCCGAGGTCCAGAACTGGTTGTTCAGCGCCGTGAACAACAGCGGCGCCGTTTCACCGGCGATCCGGGCGACGGCCAGCAGGATGCCGGTCGTCACACCGGCGCGCGCCGCGCGCAGCGTGATGCTGGTGATGACCTTCCACTTGGGCGCGCCCAGGGCGTAAGCGGCTTCACGCAGGCCCGGCGGCACCAGTTGCAGCATGTTTTCCGTGGTGCGGATGACCACGGGAATCACGATCAGCGCGAGCGCCAGGACGCCGGCCCAGCCCGAATAGGACTTGAACTGCGACACCACGACGGTGTAGACGAACAGGCCGATCACGATGGACGGCGCGGACAGCAGGATGTCGTTGACGAAGCGCGTCACCGACGCCAGCATGCCCTTGGTGTTGTATTCGGCCAGGTAGATGCCGGCCATGATGCCGATAGGCGTGCCCACAAAAGTGGCCAGCAGCACCATCAGGAAGGATCCGTAAATCGCGTTGGCGATACCGCCCTCTTCATTGGGCGCCGGCGTCATCTGCGTCAGCGTGGCCAGCGAGAGGCCGCCCACGCCCAGGCGTATGGTCTCCCACAGAATCCATGCCRGCCAGAAGAGGCCGAAAGACATGGCTGCCAGCGAGAGGACCAGTGCGATCCGGTTGACCCGCTTGCGCCGGGCGAACTTTGCCAGGCGTGCGTCTTCTTGCATCACGGCGCTCATGTTTTAACCCCTTCACTCTTTCGCAGCTGGGCCAGCAGCAGCTTGGACAGCGACAGCACCACAAAGGTGATGAAGAACAGCACCAGGCCCAGGTAAATCAGCGCGGCCTGGTGCAGGCCCTCGCCCGCTTCGGCGAACTCGTTGGCCAGCGCCGAGGTGATGCTGTTGGCCGCCTGGAACAGGCTCAACGAATCGAGCTGGTTGAAATTGCCGATGACAAAGGTGACCGCCATGGTCTCGCCCAGTGCGCGTCCCAGTCCCAGCATGATGCCGCCGACCACACCGGCTTTGGTGTAGGGCAGCACGACTTTGGAGACGACTTCCCAGGTGGTGGAACCCAGGCCGTAGGCCGATTCCTTGAGCAGCACCGGCGTGACCTCGAACACATCCCGCATCACCGAGGCGATGAAGGGAATGATCATGATGGCCAGGATGATGCCGGCCGACAAAATACCTATGCCTACCGGAGGGCCGGACACCAGCGCGCCCAGGTAGGGAATACCGGTCAACAGACTTTGCAACGGCTGCTGCACGTAGGTGGCCAGGATGGGGCCGAACACCAGCAAGCCCCACATGCCATAGACGATGGACGGCACGGCGGCGAGCAGTTCGATGGCGGTGCCCAGCGGCCTTTTGAGCCATGCGGGCGACAGCTCCGTCAGGAACAGCGCGATGCCGAAGCTCACCGGCACCGCGATGAGCAGTGCGATCAGCGAGGTCGCGAGGGTGCCGTAAATCATGACCAGGCCGCCGTACTCGCCCTTGACGGGGTCCCAGACGCTGCTGGTCAGGAAGCCGAGGCCGTATTTGCTGATCGCGGGCCAGGCCCCGATCACCAGCGACACCAGGATGCCGGCCAGCAGGGCCAGCGTCAGCCAGGCCGCGCCTTGCGCGGCCCAGCCGAACAGCCGGTCCGCCAGGGGACTTCTGCGCACGGCATTGCCGGGGGGAGGATTGGTCATGTCGCGTCCGGTCGCTTTGGCCGGGTGGTCAAAAGCGGCCCGGCTAGCCGGAAGTGTAGAGGACACGTGAGAAACCCCTGTGTTTTGTAAAGACTGCGGAAATCAGCTGGCCGTGCTTATTTATAGGCAACCGTCTTGCCGGATGCATCCTTGATGTCGCCCCAGGCTTTTTCGATGATGGTCTTCACTGCCGCGGGCATGGGCACGTAGTCCAGGTCGTCGGCGGTCTTGTCGCCGTTTTTGTAGGCCCACTCAAAGAACTTGAGCGAAGCGGCGGCCTGGGCGGGCTTGTCCTGGACTTTTTGCATCAGGATGAAGGTAGCGCCGGTGATGGGCCACGAATCCTTGCCGGGCTGCTCGGTCAGGATCTGGTAGAAGCTCTTGGACCACTCGGCACCGGCCGCGGCGGCCTTGAAAGCGCCGTCTTCAGGCGACACGAAGTTGCCGGCCGCGTTCTTCAGTTGGGCAAAGGTCATCTTGTTTTGCTTGACGTAGGCGTATTCCACGTAGCCGATCGAGTTGGGCAGGCGGCCGACGAATGCCGCCACGCCTTCATTGCCCTTGCCGCCCGCGCCCACAGGCCAGTTCACTGCAGTGCCCTCGCCCACTTTGGACTTCCACTCGGCGTTGACCTTGCTCAGGTAGTTCGTGAAGATGAAGCTGGTGCCGGAACCATCGGCGCGGCGAACCGGTGCGATGGCCGCGTCAGGCAGGGGCAGCGTGGGGTTCAGCGCCTTGATGGCCGGGTCGGTCCACTTGGTGATCTTGCCGAGGTAGATGTCGCCCAGCACCTGGCCACTCAGCTTGAGCTGGCCGGGGGTGATGCCCTTGATGTTCACCACAGGGATCACGCCGCCGATCACGGTGGGGAACTGCATCAGGCCTTTTTTGGCCAGTTCTTCGTCTTTCAGGGGGGCGTCGGATGCGCCGAAATCGACGGTCTTGGCTTCAATCTGGCGCAAACCGGCACCGGAACCCACCGACTGGTAGTTGATCTTGACGCTGGTGGCTTTGTTGTAATCAGCGGCCCACTTGGAATACAGGGGGGCCGGGAAGCTGGCGCCGGCGCCGGTCACGTCCTGGGCGCTGGCCAGGTTCGCAAAAGAGGCGAAGGCAAGGCCCATCGCGGCCGTCAGGGAAGCTTTGAAAGTCAGGTTCATCAGAACACCTCTGGGTTGGAAATAGTTGGGATTGCTTGGGACTGCTAAGGAGATGCGTCGACTGTAGGAAGCTTGTGTGACAAGCTTGTGACAAATATGACAGCCTCCCAGGGGGCATCCGCCCCTGGGGAGCGTCACAAAAGCTTCAAATTTCCGTCACGAATCTGTCACCGGGTGCTCCTACGCTTGGCCTCGTCTTTATCAGGATTAATCAGGAGAACTTCCCATGCTGAACCGCCGCTTTCTGGTCCTCACCGCCGCAGTCGCCGCCCTCGCCGGCTGCGCCACCCAATCCACCCCGGTCTCTGTGGCCGACACCATTGCCTCCCAGTCCCAGCTGAGCACGCTCAACGGCCTGGTGGCCAAGGCCGGGCTGACCGACACCCTCAAAGGAACCGGCCCTTACACCGTGTTCGCCCCCACCAACGAGGCTTTCGCCAAAGTGCCCGCCAAGACCATGGACGAGCTGGCCAGGGACCCGGCCAAACTCAAGGCCGTCCTGACCTACCACCTGATTCCCGGCAAGCTCATGGCCGCCGACGTCAAGAACGGCAACAGCAAGACCGTCAACGGCGCCAATGTGGCGCTCTCCAAGGCCGGTGAGTTCGTCACCGTCGAGGACGCCATGGTCCAGACCGCCGACATTTCCGCCACCAACGGCGTGGTGCACGTGGTGGACGCCGTCCTGGTCCCGCCCGCACGCTGATACCGATACCTCCGCAAGGCCGCGCGCCTTGCTTCCCTTTACTTCAGTTCGCTTCAGGCCCCTGGTTTTCCCCGAAAGCAGGGGCCTTGACAGTTTCACCCCTGCCCCATCCCGACACCTGACGGCGGACACACCGCCAGGAGCCCCGCCATGTCCCTGCCCCAACCTCTCTCCAACCGCCGCCGCCTGCTGCAACATGCCGGCCTGCTGGCGGCCGGTGTTGCCGCGCCCGCGTGGGCACAACCCAGCAAATCCGCCTCGCGCAGCCTCGTCGTGGCGCAGGTCGTGGACTTTTCGCAAGCGCAACAAGACGTTTCCAAGGATTTTTTGATCGGCTCGCGCGCCGCCTGGCAGGACATCAATGCCAAAGGCGGCATTCGCGGACGCCGCGTCGAGCACCAGACGCTGGAAACCGACGGCACGCCGGCCAGCCTCAAGACGGCCCTGGACTCGGTCCGGGACAACCCCGCCTGCGTGGCCCTTTCCGGCAGTGTCGGCGACCTCATGGCCAGCCAGATCGTCGACCTTTCCCACAAGGGCGGCCTGCCCATGGCCCACGTGGCGCCCTGGCTGCAGAACTCCAGCCTCGAGATCGACGACAAGACCTTCCCGATTTTTGCGGCACGCCAGGAACAGATGGCCTACGCGCTCAAAAGCCTCTCGACCATGGGCCTGAAGGAACTGGGCGCGATTTACGCCACGGCCCGGGACTACAGCGCCTACCACGCCGACGTCGAGCGCATCACCGCGGCCCTGACGCTCAAGCTGCAGTCCTTCAAGGGCTCCGACGACCTGCGCGCGCTGGGGCAGAAGCTCACGCCCCGCACGCCCGCCGTGCTGCTCTTTGTCGGCGGGACGCCCGAACTGGCCGAATTCACCCAGGGCCTCGAAAAGCAGTCCCGTCAGCGCTACATCGTGGCCCTGGCCGACGTCAACCTGCAGACCATGCTGCAGATGGGCGCGGCGCGCAACACCCCGGTGATCGCCACCCAGCCCGTGCCCCTGGTCAACGCCAGCCTGCCGATTGTCAGGAGCTACCGCGAAACGCTGGCGCGCCTGTTTGACGAGCCGCCCGCGCCGCTGAGCCTGGCCGGTTTCATCGCCGCGCGCTACACCTATGAAGTGCTCAACGAAGTGGACGGCGCATTGAACCGCCAGAACGTCCTGGGCGCTTTCCAGCGCCGCGCCGCCATGAACATGGGCGGCTTCAGCGTGAGCTTCAGCCCCCAGCGCCGCAGCAGCACCTACGTCACCCAGAGCATGATGACGGTCGACGGCCGCCTGATCGGCTAGGCGGCCCGAAATGCTCATGCGGGTCCTGCGCGAACACCATGCCGAGACCTTAAACTCAGGCATGCAAAATGGAACGCTGCTCGCGGCTGTGGACCTGGGGTCCAACAGCTTTCGCCTCGAAATCGGCCGCTTTGACCACGGCCGCATACACCGCACCGAATACCTCAAGGAAACCGTCCGCCAGGGCAACGGGCTGGACGCCGACCGCAACCTGACCCCGGACGCCATGCAGCGCGGCTGGGACTGCCTGGCGCGCTTCGGGGAACGCCTGGCGGGCTTCAAGAAACACCAGGTCCGCGCGGTCGCCACCCAGACCTTGCGCGAGGCGCGCAATCGCGAGGAATTCCTCGCGCGCGCCCACAAGATCCTCGGCTTCCCCATCGACGTCATCCCCGGCCGCGAAGAGGCCCGGCTGATCTACCAGGGCGC
>NZ_JBFUBY010000109.1:0-14864 GCF_056405515.1 Polaromonas sp. P1_G2 | reverse complement strand
CTTTTCTTTTGGCGAAGCAAAAGAAAAGTGAGTAGCTGCCGGGCTACCCCCGGCCAGCAACCTCAGARGAAAGCGCAAAGGCCAGAGCAAGACCGGCCAAACCATTCAGGCATGCTTCTTAACCCAAACAACATAAGCATCCACCCATCCCTGCAAAAACTTCCGGCTCCCCTCACTGAGGCTACCGTCAGCCTCATAAAGCCCCTCCTTGTTGTGGATAAAGGCTTCAKGCTGGCCGAGCGTGGGCACATTCAGGTAGGCCAGGATGTTGCGCAGGTGCTGCTGCGACAGCGCAGTGCCGATGGCGCCGACCGACGCGCCTATCACGCCGGCCGGCTTGCCATCCCAGGCGCTTTGGCCGTAAGGCCGGGAGGCATGGTCGATCGCGTTCTTCAGCACGCCGGGAATCGAGCGGTTGTACTCGGGCGTGACGAACAGCAGGCCTTGCGCGGCCTTGATCTCGCCCTTGAGCCGGGTAACCTCGGCCGCCGGATTGCCGTCATCGTCCTGGTTGTAGGGAGGCAGGTCGTCGATTCGCACGTGGGTGAAGCTGAAGTCCGCGGGGAATAATTTCTCCAGCGCCCTCGCGAGCTTTTTGTTGAACGAATCCTTGCGAATGCTGCCGACGACGACGGCGATCTTGTATTGGGCCATGGGCTTCTCCATTAAAAAGTGAAGGACCATCGCGGGGGCGCGATGGGGAATCGGTTTGCGCCGGACCATTATGCGAAGCAGCGCCTGTCCAGGCTCGCGCGCAGGTGAAACACCTTGTGGGGGCGTCGGACATAGGCCCAAAATCGCCTCTCGCCTACAGCCGCCCGGACTGCGGGCCGACGGCGCCGCGGCCGGGCCTTGGGAATACTCATGGCGAAAGGGCTTGCGGCCGCGAGAAAGCCACCCATCCGGCAGCAAGGCAAGGCGGCAAGGTGCAGCTCAAACATTTTTACGAGTTGGGGAAAAAGTCGGTCACGGCCTGGCTGGACGATTACGCCCCCAGCATGGGCGCGGCGATTTCCTACTACACGGTGTTTTCCATCGCGCCGCTGCTGCTGATCGTGATTGCCGTGGCCGGTTTTGTCTGGGGCCGCGAAGCGGTGCAAGGCGAGATCGTGGGCCAGCTCTCCGGCCTGATAGGCCGCGACGGCGCGCTGGGCATACAGGCGCTGATCGAAAGCGCCGACAAACCGGCCAAGGGCCTGCTGGCCACGGCCATCAGCCTCGTGGTGCTGGTGGTCGGCGCGACCACCGTGTTCGCCGAACTGCAAAGCGCGCTGGACCGCGTCTGGGATGTGCCGCCCGCGCAGAAAACCAAAGGCATCTGGCGCACCCTGCGCGCGCGCCTGCTGTCGCTCGGTTTCATCCTCGGCCTGGGTTTCCTGCTGGCGGTGTCACTGGTCATCAGCGCGGGCCTTGCTGCGCTCGGCGGCTGGATGACGGGACTCTTCCCCGGCGCGCAGGCGCTGCTGCAACTCCTCAACAGCGTCGTATCCCTGGGTGTGGCCGTGGTGCTGTTCGCCATGATCTTCAAGCTCATGCCGCAGGCCGCTGTCGGCTGGCGCGACGTCTGGGTAGGCGCCGCCGTCACGGCCGTGCTGTTTGAGATCGGCAAGGCGCTTATCGGCCTCTACATCGGCAAGAGCAGCGTGACCTCCTCCTACGCCGCGGCCGGCTCGCTGGTAGTGTTGCTGCTGTGGGTGTATTACTCGGCGCAGATCTTTTTGCTGGGGGCCGAATTCACCTGGGTGTATGCGCACGACCACGGCTCTCTGGCCGAAGATAAAAAGGCGATGCAGGCCGCGGCGGAAGCATCACCGGCCAAAGAACAAAACCGAGCTTCCTAAAACCGAAATCGTCCTTGGAACTCCGCCTGCACCGAACCGGGCAGGCACTGTCGGTCGATCACCAGGCAAGTGTTGAAGACCCAACAGCCAGGCCATTCAAACCCGCCAAATACCCCGAAATTCTCCCCAAATCGCTGGCATGGATGCTGCGATGTTGAGCGCGTCAACCACTCACTCCTCACGCCATGAATATCAACCGCTTCCTCGGCCTTGTAGCCTTATCGTTCGGTTTGCTCGCCCCCCAGGTCCATGCCGCACCACCGCTGGAGAAAACTGAAATCCGCTACCAGGGCTGGGTCGGACAGGTCACCTGGATAGAACTGGCCGAGGACCTCGGCTACCTGGCGCCGCTCAAGGCCAAATGGGTGGGCAACACCATCAGCGGCCCGCAAGATATCCAGAGCGTGGTCACCGGCGACGTCGACCTAGTTCATGGTGCGCGAATACCTGGACCGCGCCAAGCTCACCGACGCAGAGGCCAAGCAGGTCACGCTGGTGGTGACGCCGCCGGTCACCGGCGAACAGGCGCTGCGCCAGGGCCATGTTGAAGTCACCACGCTGGGCGGTGTCCTGCGCGACAAGGCGCTGGAGCGCGGCGGCATACGCCCGCTGTTCACCGACCGCGCCCTGTACGGCAACTTCACCGCGGGCAGCATCGTGCTGCACGACAAGTTCATCGCGCAGAACCCCAACACCAGCCGCCACCTGGTGTCGGCGCTGGCGCGTTCCATCGAGTGGGCGCGCAACACGCCGACCGCCGACGTGCGGGCGCGCTTCGTCAAGATCATTGAAGCCCGCAAGCGCGCCGAAAGCGCCGACAGCATCCAGTACTGGAAAAGCACCTGCGTGGCCGGAACCGGCGGCGTGATCAAAGATGCCGAGCTGCAGATCTGGATCAACTGGCTGGTGAAAGACGGGCTGCTCAAGCCCGGCCAGGTCAAGCCCGCGGCCCTCTACACCAACGCCTTCAACCCCTACTTCACCAACGCCGACAAACTGGCGTCCGCCAAATGAGCGCCGCCAAGATCCGTTTCGAGAACGTCAGCAAGGAGTTCACCGTGCGCGCGGACGACGGCGGCGCCGCAAAGCGCTTTGTCGCGGTGCATGACGTCACGCTGGACGTGAAGCCCGGCGAATTCCTGGTGCTGGTGGGGCCCAGCGGCTGCGGCAAATCGACGCTGCTGGACCTGCTGGCCGGCCTGGCGCTGCCCACCAGCGGCCGCGTGCTGATCGACGGCCGGCCCGTGACCGGCCCGGCGCGCAACCGCGGTGTGGTGTTCCAGCAGTACGCCCTCTTCCCCTGGCTCACGGCCCTGGACAACGTAGCCTTTGGGCTCGAGGTGGCCGGCGTGGGCAAGCGCACCCGGCGCGAAAAGGCCGCGCACTACCTGGCGCTGGTCGGCCTGACCGACTTTGCCAACCGCTTTCCGCATGAGCTCTCGGGCGGCATGAAGCAGCGCGTGGCCATCGCGCGCAGCCTGGCTTACGAGCCGCAGGTGCTGCTGATGGACGAGCCGTTTGCCGCGCTCGACGCGCAGACGCGTGAAACGCTGCAGGAAGAACTCGTGGAGATCTGGCAGCGCACCGGCAAGACCATTGTGTTCATCACCCACGGCATCGACGAAGCAGTGGTGCTGGGCCAGCGCGTGGCCATCATGACGACGCGCCCCGGCCGCATCAAACGCATCGTGGACATCCCCGAATCCCTGCGCGCCGGCACCGACGACGTGCGCTCGCTGCCGCTCTTCGGTGAACTGCGCCACGAGATCTGGTCGCAGTTGCATGACGAGGTCGCCTCTGCACGCCAGGAGCGCCGCGCGCGCATTGCCTCACAAGCCCAAAAGAAAGAAACCGCCCATGTCTGATATTGCCCTGAACGCGGGAAGCCACACCGCGCAACAAGCGCTGCACCTGCAAACGCCGCCGGTGTGGCTGCGGTTTTACCGCCAGCTCGCCAATGCCACCTGGCGCTCCGGCCTGATCGTGGCGCTGGCCCTGCTCTGGGAACTCGCGCCCCGCCTCGGCCTGACCGACCCGACCTTTTTGCCGCCGCTCAGCGAGGTGCTGGCCGCCGGCTGGGCGCTGGCGCTCAACGGCCAGCTGTGGGAACACACCTCCATCAGCCTGGCGCGTTCGCTGGGCGGCCTGCTGCTGGCCATCGTCTTCGCCATCCCGCTGGGGCTGGCCATCGGTTGGTACCAGCGCCTGGGCAATGCCCTGAACCCGCTGATCGAGCTGCTGCGCAACACCGCGCCGCTGGCCTTGCTGCCGGTGTTCCTGCTGCTGCTGGGCATTGGCGAGGTGTCCAAACTCTCCATCGTGGTCTACGCCTGCGCCTGGCCGCTGCTGCTCAACACCATCTCGGCGGTGCGCCAGGTCGACCCGCTGCTGGTGAAATCGGCGCGCACCATGGGCGCGTCCTCGCGCCAGCTGTTCCTGAAGGTGATCCTGCCGGCATCGGTCCCGACCATCTTCGTGGGCATACGCCTGGCCGCCGCTTCCGCCATGCTGGTGCTGATCGCGGCCGAGATGGTGGGCGCCAAGGCCGGGCTCGGCTACCTGATCATCTACGCCCAGTTCAGCTTCCTGATCGCCGACATGTACTTCGGGATCATCGCCATCACCGCCATCGGCGTCACCCTGAACTTCGTGCTGGAAAAACTCGAGAGCCACTTCACGGCATGGAAACCAGTCCAGGCCCGCAACTAATTCCCTGATCGACAGAAAGACATTCTCATGACTCAACGCAAACTGCGCCTGGGCGCTTTCATCATGGCCACCGGCCACCACATCGCCGCCTGGCGGCACCCCGGCTCGCAGGTGGACTCGGGTGTCAACATCGACCACTACATCGAGGTGGCGAAAATCGCCGAGCGCGGCCTCTTCGACCAGGTCTTTGTGGCCGACAGCCCGGGCATGGCCTTTCACGGCGACGACGAGGCCTTCAGCCGCCAGGGCCGGGTGTCCTACTTCGAGCCGGTGACCTTGTGGGCCGCCCTGTCGGCCGTCACCAAGCACGTCGGCTTCGTCGCCACGGCCTCCACCACCTATGAAGACCCTTTCCTGCTGGCGCGCAAGTTTTCTTCGCTGGACCACCTCAGCAAGGGCCGCGCCGCCTGGAACGTGGTGACCACCGGCGCCGACAACGTGTACGGCAACTTCGGCCTGGACAAGCACCCCGAGCCCGCCGTGCGTTATGAGCAGGCGCATGAGTTCATCGACGTGGTCAAGGGCCTGTGGGACAGTTTTGAAGACGATGCCTTCTTTCGCGACCCGGWGTCGGGCAAGTACTTCGACCCGGCCAAGGTGCATGCCATCAACCATTCAGGCAAGTACTTCAAGGTCAGCGGCCCGCTGAACCTGGAGCGCCCGCCGCAGGGCTACCCCGTGATCGTGCAGGCCGGGTCTTCCGAGCCCGGCAGGGAACTGGCCGCCGCCTCGGCCGAAGCCATCTTCACCGCCTGGACCAGCCTGGCCGAAGCCCAGGCCTTCTACCGCGACGTAAAAAACCGGCTGGCGAAATACGGCCGCCGGCCAGAGCAATTGCTGGTGCTGCCGGGCATCTCCCYGGTGGTCGGCCGCACGCAGGAAGAAGCCGACGCCAAGTGGGCCGAGCTGCAAAAGCTGATCCATCCCGCCGTCGGCCTGAACACGCTGCATACCTTCTGGCCGGGAGAAGATTTGTCGAAGTGGGACCTGGACGCGCCGCCGCCCTACATTCCCGAGCCACCGCCGGGGCAGAACAGCCGCGCCCACGTGGTGCTGGAGCTGGCCCGGCGCGACAAGCTCACCGTGCGCCAGCTCTACGAATACCTGGCCGGCGCGCGCGGCCACTGGGTGGTGGTGGGCACGCCGCAGACCATTGCCGACAAGATGCAGGAGTGGTTTGAAAACGGCGCGGCCGACGGCTTCAACGTGATGCCGCCGGTGCTGCCCGAATCGCTCAACGACTTCGTCGAACTGGTGATTCCCGAGCTGCAGCGGCGCGGCCTCTTCCGCACCGAATACGAAGGCAGCACCCTGCGCGAGAACCTGGGCCTGGACCGCCCGGCCAACCAGTTCACCGTCAAGGCGCGCAAGGTCGCCTAGCCCGTAGACATCGTGTCCCCTGGGTGGGATTTTCAAGGCCTGCGGTTTCGTACCGCAGGCCTTTTTTTAACCCTGCTTCAGGCAAGGTTCAAGCCGCGACAGCCACCGGCGCCGCGGAACTCTTGCCTGCAGTGCCGGGCTGCCCCGCCTTGGCATGCACCGTCGAGCGCCGGCCGTCCACACTGACCGGCACATCGCCCGCCAAGGTCACGCGGCGCACCACGCGGTGCTGGTCGCCGTAGTCGTTGATGGCGTAGTGCTGGGTGGCGCGGTTGTCCCAGATCACGACGTCACCCTGCGTCCAGCGCCAGCGCACGGTGTTCTCCAGGCGAATGATGTGCTCCTGCAGCACCGACAGCAGGTGTTGCGAGTCGCTGCTGGAATAGCCCACCAACTTCTTCACGAAGTGCCCCAGCACCAGCGCGCGCTCGCGGGTTTCAGGGTGCACGCGCACCACCGGGTGTTCGGCCTCATGCAGGGTGCGGGTAAACACCTCGCGGTAATGCCTGGCCCCTTCATCCGAGATGTCCTTCTCCGTGCGCTGCGCGGCGTAGTCGTAATCGTTGCCGTGCACGGCCCACAGCTTGTCGGCCAGCTCGCGCAAGGCGGGCGGCAGGCCCTGATAGGCCGCGGCGGTATTGGCCCAGACGGTATCGCCGCCCCAGGGCGGGATTACCACGCCGCGCAGCACCGAAATTTTCGGCGGCGCGACCGCGAAGGTCACGTCGGTATGCCAGGAGTTGGCGCGGCCGCCGTGCGCCGAATCGAGTTCCAGGATGTAGCCGCTTCCCTGGCGCGACGGTACCGTCGGGTGCGGCACCGGGTCGCCCAGCCGCTGGGCAAAGGCCTCCTGCGCGGCATCGTCCAGGTGCTGCTGGCCCCGCAGGAACAGCACCTTGTGCTTGAGCAGCGCCTGGTTGAGCGCCACCACGGTATCGCCGGAAATCTCGGCCGACAGCCGCAGGCCGCGCACTTCCGCGCCTATGCGGCCGGCGACGAGCGCGATATCAAGGACGGATTGGGAGGAATGAAGTTGGGTCATGGGCTGCCTTTGCATGTGGCCGTCGCCGGCCTGAGTTGAAAAAGCAGAAGAGGCAGAAGTCATGCCAGCAAAAGACGCCTGAAAGCGGTGTTTTTCAGGCGCAGGGAGGCCAGGCCTGCTGCAATCCGGACAGTGCCCGCTTGCCAGGCAACACAGGGCTCACGGCGCTGGGTGAAATGCAGCAGCAAGAGCCGCCGCCGTGCAGTGGATCAGTCGGCGTCCGCCGGTTCGACCGGCTCGGGCTCGGGAAGCTCATGGCCGGCATCGAGCAGGCCGTGGCGTTTGAGCAGGGTCCGCAGTGCATTGCGCGACAAGCCCAGCCGGCGCGCGGTATGGACCTGGTTGCCGGCGCAAAATTCATACGCGGCTTTGACCAGGGTTTCCTCGACCTGGTTGAACAGGCCGGGCTGGGCCGCCTGCAGGCGCTGCAGCAAGACCTCGCGCAGCAGGTCGGTTTCAGGGGCCGGAGCCGCTGCGGCATCCGTAGCCGGCACCGCCTCCACGGCCGGCGCGGCCGGCAGCGCCCTCCCCCCGCGCGACACGCATGCCACTGACCGCTGGTTCACCTGCAAGTCCACCGCCGTCAGCCTGCTGCCTGGCGCCACGATCAAGGCGTAATGCACGACGTTTTCAAGCTCGCGGATATTGCCCGGCCAGTCGTGCGCGAGCAAGGCCTGCTCGGCGTCGGGCGCCAGGCTGGCGCCGGTGATGCCCAGGCGCGCTGAATAGTTGGCCAGGARATGGCGCGCCAGCGGCAGGATGTCGCCGGGGCGTTCATACAGGGGCCGCAGCTCCAGCGTGGCCACGCTGATGCGGTAATAAAGGTCGGCACGGAAATGGCCGGCGGCCACCGCGTTGCGCAGGTCGACGTTGGTGGCTGCGATCAGGCGCACATCCAGCGCGATGGGCTTGCGCGAGCCCAGGCGCACCACCTGGCGCTCCTGCAGCACGCGCAGGAGCTTGACCTGCAGGGCCAGCGGCAAATCGCCGATCTCGTCGAGAAACAGCGTGCCGCCGTTGGCCGATTCAAACCAGCCCGCGCGTGCCTGCGATGCGCCGGTGAAGGCGCCGCTTTCATGGCCGAACAGCTCGGCATCGATCAACGCTTCGCTGAAGGCGCCGCAGTTCACCGCGAGGAAGGGCCCGCGCCGCCCGCTGCCCTGGTGCACGCGGCGCGCCAGCAATTCCTTGCCGGTACCGGTCTCGCCGATCACCAGCACGGTGGCGTCGGTGGGCGCGACCTGTTCCACGCGCTCCAGCAGGGCCACCGAGCCCGGGTCCTCGAACACCAGCGCCTTGGCGCGTATGGACAAGGCGCCGGCGTCGGGAAGCGTCAGCAGGTGCGACATGCGCGGCGTGCTTTGTGCGCGGTTTAGAAGCCGGCCAGCACGGCGCCCTTGAACTCGGCCTGCACGAACTTGCGGATCTCTTCCGAGTGGTAGGCCTTCACGAGCTTGGCGACCCAGGGCTTGTCCTTGTCCTGCTCACGCACGGCCAACAGGTTGACGTAAGGCGACTTGGCGGCTTCCTGCGCGATCGCGTCCTTGGGGTTCAGGCCGGCCGACAGCGCGTAGTTGGTGTTGACGGCCGAGGCGTCCAGGTCGTCAAGCGAGCGCGGCAACTGGGCGGCGTCAAGCTCCACGAACTTGAGCTTCTTGGGGTTCTCGATCACGTCCAGCGGCGTGGCCTTGAGTCCGGCTTCGGGCTTGAGCTTGATCAGGCCCTTGTCCTGCAGCACCAGCAGCACGCGGCCGCCGTTGGTTGGGTCGTTCGGGATGCCGAAGCGCGCGCCTTCCTTCAGCTCGGCCAGGCTTTTGACCTTCTTGGAGTACAGGCCGATCGGGAAGTTGACGGTATAGCCCACGTTGACGATCTTGTAGCCGCGGTCCTTGACCTGCTGGTCCAGGAAGGGCTTGTGCTGGTAGCTGTTGGCATCCAGGTCGCCGGCGGCCAGCGCGGCGTTGGGCTGGATGTAGTCGCTGAACTCGACGACCTGGATTTTCAGGCCGTCTTTTTCGGCGATCTTCTTGACCTGCTCAAAAATCTGCGCGTGCGGGCCGGCGGTGACGCCGATCTTCAAAGGCTTGTCCTGCGCGAGCACGGCGGCGGGCAAGGATGCGGCCAGCGCGAGTGCGACGGCGGACTGGATGAGGGTGCGTTTGTTCATGGTGTTTCCTTTTTGGATGAATAAAAATCTTGCTCCCTCTCCCCCTGGGAGAGGATTGGGGTGAGGGCCGGCGGCCTTTGCAAGCCAGGCAGCCTTTCGACCGCCGACCGGCCCCCACCCCTGCCCTCCCCCAGTGGGGGAGGGAGAAACTCAGGGAGTCAACATCGCTGTTGATAGGAGATGAAGGCCCCGCTCATTTATGGCTCAGCCTGCGCACAGCCCAGTCGCCCAGGCTTTGCACCGCCTGCACGAACAGGATCAGCACCAGCACCACGGCCAGCATGACTTCGGGCAAAAAGCGCTGGTAGCCGTAGCGGATGCCCAGGTCGCCCAGCCCGCCGCCGCCAATCGCGCCGGCCATGGCCGAGTAGCCCGTCAGGCTCACAAAGGTGATGGTCAGGCCCGCGACGATGCCGGGTAGCGCTTCAGGCAGCAGCACCTTGAGCACGATTTGCCGCGTGGTCGCGCCCATGGCCTGGGCCGCCTCGATAAGCCCGTGGTCCACCTCGCGCAGCGAAGCCTCTACCAGCCGCGCGACAAAGGGCGCGGCCGCGATGGTGAGCGGCACCACGGCGGCCGCCGTGCCTATGGATGAACCCGTCAGAAAACGCGTGAGCGGAATGATGGCCACCAGCAGGATGATGAAAGGCGTGGAACGCACGGCGTTCACCAGGCCGCCCACCACGCGGTTGGCGCCGGCGTTGCGCAGCACGCCGCCCTCGTCGGTGAGCCGCAAAAACACGCCCAGCGGAATGCCGATCAGCGCGCCGACCAGGCCCGAGATGCCGACCATGACGATGGTTTCCCAGAGCGAGCTGACAAACAATTCCAGCAGGGCTTGCGAAAAATTACTGAACATGAGCCAGACCTCCAGGCAATGCGGACAAATCCGCGCCGACTTCGTCGACATGCACCCCGGCACCGCGCAGGTGCGCAACCGCCGCATTGAGCTGCGCCCGCGCACCGCGCGCGAACACCGCGAGCGAGCCAAAAGGCTTGCCCTGGATCTCGTCGACCTGGCCGTGCACGATGGACAGGTCGATGCCGAAGCGGCGTATCACGTCCGACAGCAGCGGCCGGTCCGATTCATCACCGGCAAACGCCAGGCGCAGCAGCTGGCCTTCTTCGGGATGCTCGGCGCTCATCAGCGTGCGTATGCGCACCAGCACGCTGTCCGGCAGGTCCTGCGGCACGATCTCGGCGATCAGGCTGCGCGTGGTTTCATGCTGCGGGCGCGTGAAGACGTCGATCACCGGCCCGCTTTCGACGATGCGGCCGGCGTCTATCACCGCGACGCGATCGGCCACCTGCTTGATCACCTGCATCTGGTGGGTGATCAGCACGATGGTCAGGCCGAATTCCTGGTTGATCTGCCGCAGCAGGCCCAGGATGGAACGTGTCGTTTCCGGGTCCAGCGCCGAGGTCGCCTCGTCCGACAGCAGCACCTTGGGCCGGTTCGCCAGCGCGCGCGCAATGCCCACGCGCTGCTTTTGCCCGCCGCTGATCTGCGCCGGGTAACGGTCCGCAAGGGTGCTCAGGCCGACGAGGTCCAGCAAGGGCTCGACACGGGCCTTGATCTCTGCGGCCGGCAGCCCGGCGATTTCGAGCGGCAGGGCCACGTTGCCGTAGACCGTGCGCGACGAGAGCAGGTTGAAATGCTGGAAGACGATGCCGATGTCTCGGCGCGCCACGCGCAAAGCATCGCCGTTGAGGGCCGTCAGTTCGCGGCCGCCGACCAGCACCTGGCCGGCGGAAGGCCGGTTCAGCAGGTTGATGACCCGCACCAATGAGCTTTTGCCGGCGCCGCTGCGGCCGATGATGCCGTAGACCTCGCCCGGCTGGATGTGGAGGTCGACGCCCCTGAGCGCTTCGACCGGGCCCGTGGAGCCCTTGTAGGTCTGAAAAATACCTTTGAGTTCGATCATGAAATCCCGCTAAGCCTTTGTCGCCGTCGCGCTTCTTGTGGAAGCACGTCAGCCCTTTTTGTGAACAGACAGCGAATGTAGAAGCTTGAAGCTCAAACTCAAAAGAATATTAAATAGATTAATTAGATGAATTCAGACTATACAAATAATTACACCCGGATTTAAAGTAAATCCAGCTTTCTTATACCCGGGTGTTATAGAATTAATTCACCCGGATGAAACCATCCCTCCTTTATTTCCTTTTGACTGTTTACCGAGCCATTCCAATGCCATCCCAGTCCTCCCCCGAACCCTCCCCGCGCCTGGTCGCCTTCGCAGGCTTCCGGCATGTCGCTGCCGGTGACCGCGCACAGGTCGTCAGCGCGCTGCGCAAACTGCCCCTCACCGAAGACACGCTGGTCCGCGTGTTCAACGACGCCACCGGCGAACGCATAGACCTGGACCTGCGGCCCGAAGCTGAGGCCGCACACTCGCCCACGGCCGCTGCGGAAGCACCCGCAACGGAAGCCTCTGTCGCGCGGCCGGTCGGCCGGCCCAAGCTCGGTGTCGTGGCGCGTGAAGTCACGCTGCTGCCCCGCCACTGGGAATGGCTGGGCAGCCAGCCCGGCGGCGCCTCGGTCACCCTGCGCCGCCTGGTCGACGAATCGCGCAAGGCCAACGAAGGCCGCGTCAGCGTGCGCGCCTCGCGCGAGAACGCCTACCGTTTCATGAGCGAGATGGCAGGCGACCTGCCCGGCTTTGAAGAAGCCAGCCGCGCGCTGTTCGCCGGCGACAGGCCGAAGTTTGAAAACCTGGTCGCGCCCTGGCCCGAAGACCTGCGCCTGCAACTGGCCAAACTGGCCGCCGGCGGCTGGAGCGCCGAATGAAGCCGCCCGCCCCAAAAATGCTGACCGACGGCATGCCGATGTGGAAAACCTTCGCGGCCTTTCTCGGCCCCATGCTGCTCAGCAACATCCTGCAATCGCTCTCGGGCACGATCAACAACATCTACATCGGCCAGATGATCGGCGTCGGGGCGCTGGCGGCCGTGACCAGCTTTTTCCCCATCATGTTTTTCTTCATTGCCTTCACCATCGGGCTGGGCGCAGGCGCCTCGGTGCTGATCGGCCAGGCCTGGGGCGCGCGCGACACCGGCAAAGTCAAGGCCGTGGCCGGCACCACGCTGGCGGTGGGCGCGAGCTTCGGCCTGGCCATCGCCGTCTTTGGCGGCGCCTTCACCGCGCCGCTGCTCAAGGCCCTGGGAACACCGCCCGACATCCTGGCCGATGCCACACTCTATGCCCGCATCATGCTGATCGCCATGCCGGGGCTGTTCGTTTTCCTGCTGTCGACCTCCATGCTGCGCGGCGTGGGCGACACGGTGAGCTCACTCTACACGCTGTGCATTTCCACCGCCTGCGCCCTGGTCGTGACGCCCGCGCTCATCCTGGGCTGGGGCGGCCTGCCGAAGCTGGGCGTCGCCAGCAGCGCGGTGGCCACCATCCTGTCCTTCCTCATCGCCACCGGCTGGCTGGCCCGGCGCCTGCACGCCATCAACAGCCCGTTGGCGCCCGATGCCGAGTTCAGGCGCCACCTGCGCGTGAACCCCGCCATCCTCAAGACCGTGCTGAGGGTCGGCGTGCCCACCGGCGTGCAGCTGGTCGTCATCTCGCTCGCCGAGATCGCGCTGCTCTCGCTGGTCAACGGCTACGGCTCCAACGCCACGGCGGCCTACGGCGCGGTGAACCAGGTGGTGGCCTATGTGCAGTTCCCGGCCATTTCGATCGCCATCACCGCCTCCATCCTCGGGGCGCAGGCGATAGGTGCGGGCCGCACCGACAGGCTGGGCACCATCACCCGCACGGGCCTGCAGATGAACCTGGCGCTGACCGGCGTACTGGTCTTGCTGGGCTATCTTTTCTCGCGCCACCTGATGGGCCTTTTCATCACCAGCGAGCCGGTGATCGAGCTGTCGCAAACCCTGCTGCACATCATGCTGTGGAGCAGCGTGGTCTTCGGCATGCAGGGCGTGGTCTCGGGCGTCATGCGCGCCAGCGGCACGGTGTGGGTGCCCATGGGCATTTCGATTTTCTGCATCGCGCTGGTCGAGGTGCCCGTGGCCTGGGTCATGAGCCACCGCATCGGCGTCAACGGCATCTGGATCGCCTACCCCGTCACCTTTGTCGCGATGCTGTGCCTGCAGACGGCGTATTACCGCCTGGTCTGGAAGAAACAATCGATACGTAGGCTGGTGTAAAGAAATGGAGGCCGGCGGGCCGCTCCCTCAGGAGCGCATGAACTGCGCATCCGGCACGGCGAACAGCCCGTCGTCGCCGGCCCTGCCGTCCAGGAACTCCCCGCCCACCCGCAGCGCCTCCGCGATCAGGCGCTTCACGGCGTCGAGCTTGTTCCTCAGGCCCGGCGATATGCCGACGAAAGAATAGACGCAATAGCTTTCCTGCCGCACCACGGCAAACTCGCCTTTCATCACAAAGGCATAGCACCAGGCGGCATCCGGCTTGCCGGCCAGGGAAACAGGCAGCAGGCAGGCCTTGACGCCTTCATCAATCGCCCAGGTCTGGTGCTGGAGCTCGCTGGACGTGTCGTTCCTGGAATGGACGAACTTGCGGATATCGCGTTTCACATCGGGTGTCCAGAACGAATCAAAAACATCCCGGGCAATGGGCTTGATCACAAATGCCATGGTGGTCTCCTCTGGTGGACGGCTGGGCTTGCGGCGGATCGGGGTTGAAGGGCTTCCGGGGATCGCCGAATGCCGGACCATATTCCATTTCCCGGCAGGGATTTCGGGCAATTGTCCGTAGATGGAAATTTGAAGTGGGATTTCGCCAAGCACATCCTGTGCTCTTTGTCACAGACTCACACAGGCTCATCCTGAAGCCTTGCTACCATGGATGCGACCAGGGATTTCTTCCCTCTCTCGTTGCCGCAGCCGGGTGCCAGCCGCTCGCGCCGCATCGACGACCCGATCACACGCATGACCCGCCGCAACGCCACCATCGACATCGCCAGGGGCCTTGGCATCATCCTGGTCGTGCTCGGGCACAACCCGATCGTGCTGCACGAAAGAGGCGAACTCTTCCGGGTGATTTATTCCTTTCACCTGCCACTGTTCTTTTTTCTCTCGGGCATTTTCCTGAAAGACTCARTGCAGTGGGGGAAGTTWGCGCTGTCCCGCGCCGATGCCATTCTCAAGCCCTACTTCGTCGTCCTGGTGCTGCTGGGCATGGCGGAGATGCTGCTCCCGCGCCTGATGCCACTCGCCGCCACAACCCCGCTGGTCTATTTTTCCGGTGTACTTTATGCCAGCGCGCCCACCATCGCGTGGACACCGCTGTGGTTTTTGCCGGATCTTTTTGTGGCGTCGCTGCTGTCCCTGGCCATCCTGCGCGCGACCCTGGCCTTGGACAGGAACCGCGCGACCTGGCTCTGGCTGATCACTGCAGGCCTGCTGGCAACGGGCATCGTGTTCATCGACAGGTTCTGGCAAACCGGGACGACGAAGCTGTCCTTCATGGGCCTGGACCGTGTGCCGGGACTGCCGTGGAGCCTGGACCTGGCCTTCATCAGTTCGGCCTTCATGCTGTCCGGGTTCCTGCTCGCAAAGCGGGTGGCGGCCCTGCGTTTCAGCGCCATCGGGTTTCTGGTATCGGCCGTCGCGTTCGCGGCGCTGCACTGCTTTTTTGACGTGCCCATGGACCTGGGCCTCAGGGCCTACGGCAACCCCCTGATCTCCACGGCACAGGCGGCGCTGGGCATTTACCTTGTCCTGTGCGCCTCGTCGTTGCCCTCGTCGTTGC
>NZ_JBFUBY010000108.1:0-12720 GCF_056405515.1 Polaromonas sp. P1_G2 | reverse complement strand
GCAGCGAAGCCGCCGGCATGGCCGCCTCCCGCGTGTCGGCTCATCCCGAGGTCCGCGCCGCCCTGCTGGAGCTACAGCACAGCTTTCGCAAGCTGCCCGGCCTGGTCGCCGACGGCCGGGACATGGGAACCGTCATCTTCCCCGACGCCCCGCTCAAGGTTTTCCTGACGGCCAGCGCCTTGCACAGGGCCGAACGCCGACATAAGCAGTTGATTTCAAAGGGAAATTCGGTTACAATCGCCGAGATTCAGCAGGATTTGGAGGCACGCGATGCGCGCGATTCGTCGCGAAAAGCCGCTCCTTTGAAACCCGCTGATGACGCCAAACCGCTGGACAACTCCTATCTGTCGATTGAAAAATCGGTGGACCAGGTGATTGAATGGTGGCAAGGCACCCGGCCCTTCTGACCCCCGACGCGCAGCCTGCGCTTGGGTCAGCAGGTTCATCAACGTAACCCGCGGCCTTACCAGACGTCTGGCCGCAAAACACCGCCGCAAGCAGCTATAAAAACAATGGCAATCCCGCTATTGGAACCCTGTTGTGTGGACTAGGAAAATCATGTCTGAATCTTTTGCCGACCTATTTAACGAATCGCTCCAGCGCTCCGAAATGCGCACCGGTGAAGTCATCACCGCTGAAGTCGTTCGCATCGACCACAACCACGTCGTCGTCAACGCCGGACTGAAGTCCGAGGCCTATGTACCGCTCGAAGAATTCAAGAACGACCAGGGCGAACTCGAAGTCCAGGTCGGCGATTTCGTCTCCGTGGCCATCGACTCCGTCGAAAACGGCTATGGCGACACCCTGCTGTCCCGCGACAAGGCCAAGCGCCTGGCTTCGTGGATGAGCCTGGAAAAAGCCCTGGAATCCGGCGAATTCGTCACCGGCCAGACCAGCGGCAAAGTCAAGGGCGGCCTCACCGTCCTCGTCAACGGCATCCGCGCCTTCCTGCCCGGCTCGCTCATCGACACCCGCCCCATCAAGGACTTGTCTCCGTACGAGAACAAGACCATGGAATTCAAGGTCATCAAGCTGGACCGCAAGCGCAACAATGTGGTGCTGAGCCGCCGCGCCGTGGTCGAAGCCAGCATGGGCGAAGAACGCGCCAAGCTGATGGAAACCCTGAAAGAAGGCACTGCCGTCAAGGGCGTCGTCAAGAACATCACCGAATACGGTGCCTTCGTTGACCTCGGCGGCATCGACGGCCTGCTGCACATCACCGACATGGCATGGCGCCGCGTGCGTCACCCAAGCGAAGTGGTGACGGCTGGCCAGGAAATTGTTGCCAAGATCCTGAAGTTCGACACCGAAAAGAACCGTGTCTCGCTGGGCCTGAAGCAGATGGGCGACGACCCATGGATGGGCGTGAACCGCCGCTACCCGCAAGGCACGCGCCTGTTCGGCAAGATCACCAACATCGCCGACTACGGCGCGTTCGTTGAACTCGAACCCGGCATCGAAGGCCTGGTCCACGTGTCCGAAATGGACTGGACCAACAAGAACGTGGCCCCGAGCAAGCTCGTGGCCCTGGGCGACGAAGTCGAAGTCATGGTCCTCGAGATCGACGAAGACAAGCGCCGCATCAGCCTGGGCATGAAGCAGTGCAAGGCCAACCCATGGCAAGAGTTCGCGCAGGAAACCAAGCGCGGCGACCGCGTCAAGGGCCCGATCAAGTCGATCACCGACTTCGGCGTCTTCGTGGGCCTGGCTGCCGGCATCGACGGCCTGGTGCACCTGTCCGACCTCTCGTGGAACGAACCCGGCGAAGCCGCCGTTCGCAACTACAAAAAGGGCCAGGAAGTGGAAGCCATCGTGCTGGCAGTCGACGTCGACCGCGAGCGCATCTCCCTGGGCATCAAGCAGCTGGATTCCGATCCGTTCACCACGTTCGTGTCGATCAACGACAAGGGCGCGATCGTGACCGGCAAGGTCAAGACCGTTGACGCCAAGGGCGCTGAGATCGACCTCGGCGAAGACATCATCGGCTACCTGCGCGCCAGCGAGATCAGCCGTGACCGCGTCGAAGACGCACGCAACGTGCTGAAGGAAGGCGACGAAGTCTCCGCAGTCGTGGTGAATGTGGATCGCAAGACCCGCAACATCCAGCTGTCGGTCAAGGCCAAGGACAACGCCGACCAGCAGGAAGCCATGGCCAACCTGAGCCAGCAGTCTTCCCGCGAAAACGCCGGTACGACCAGCCTGGGTGCCCTGCTGCGCGCCAAGCTGGACAACAACGAAAAGTAAGGCAACCGTGCAGCGGTGTGATGCGCCCCCGGGCGGGTCGCATCGCTGTGCAGCTACTTGATCCATGACCCGAAGCGACCTTGTTGAAGAACTGGCGGCCCGATTCAGCCAGCTGACGCACCGCGACGCCGAATATGCCGTCAAGACGATTCTTGATGCCATGAGCGACGCACTGGTGCGCGGCCACCGCATTGAAATCCGGGGTTTCGGCAGCTTCTCCATCAACCGGCGCCCACCCCGCATGGGGCGCAACCCGCGTTCCGGCGAGAGCGTGGCCATCCCGGAAAAACGGGTGCCGCACTTCAAACCCGGGAAGGCATTGCGCGAAGCCGTCGATGCCCGCACCCAGGAATTGCTGGCGGTCACGGAACCCAAGTAAGGTCTTCCTGTTGCTCCTCGGTGGGGCTGGCTACAATCGCCAGACCACCCGGGGGATTACCAAGTGAAATACCTCATGTGGCTGCTTAAAGCAGCCATTTTTTTTACGCTCTTCGCTTTCGCACTGAATAACCAGCAGACGGTTTCGGTGTATTTCTTTTTTGGCACCATGTGGCAAGCACCCCTGGTGCTGGTTGTGCTGGCCGCCTTCGCCTGCGGGCTGGCGCTCGGCATTTTTGTCATGATGCCGCGCTGGTGGAAAAAACGCCGGTCGGGCAGATACGCCTCCTCTACCGTCGGCCCCCACACCGTAAGCGAAGACCCGTCCACGATGCACCATGGAATTTGACTTCACCTGGGTCTTGCTCGGGTTCCCTATCGCCTTCACGCTCGGCTGGCTGGCCTCACGGCTGGACTTGCGGCAACTKCGCATCGAAAACCGCCAGGCACCCAAGGCTTATTTCAAGGGCCTGAACTTCCTGCTCAACGAGCAGCAGGATCAAGCCATTGACGCCTTCATCGAGGCGGTGCAGAACGACCCCGACACCTCCGAGCTCCACTTCGCCCTGGGCAACCTGTTCCGCCGCCGCGGCGAGTACGAGCGCGCCGTGCGCGTGCACGAACACCTCATGTCGCGCGGCGACCTCACGCAGCCCGAGCGCGACCGCGCCCAGCATGCCCTGGCGCTCGATTTCCTCAAAGCCGGCCTGCTGGACCGCGCCGAAGCCGCTCTGCGCAGGCTTGAGGGCACGCCGTTTGAAGAAGAGGCCCGCCTGGCCTTGCTGTCGATCTACGAACGCTCGCGCGACTGGGGCAACGCCACTGAAATAGCGTCCCGCCTCGGCAGCTCCAGCCACGGCAGCTTCAGCGCCCGCCAGGCGCACTACCTGTGCGAGCAGGCAGGCGCCTCCGTGGCCGCCGGCGACACCACCCAGGCACTCAGCGCCCTGCAGCAAGCCATCGCCATGGCGCCGGCCCTGGCCCGCCCCCTGATCGACCTTGCCAAGCTGCAGAACCAGCTCGGCCGGCACCAGGACGCCCTGCAAACCCTGCTCAAGCTCGAAAAAACCGCGCCGCAAGGCTTGCCGCTCGCCGCCGGCCTGCTGGCCAACATCGCGCAGGCCGGTGGCCAGGAAGCCACCGCGCTGGAGTTGCTCAAGGCCAGTTATGCCAACATGCCGTCCATCGACGTGATCGAGGCCATCGTCAAGCTCGAGAAAGACCCGGCCACGGCGCGGCAATGGTATGTGAAGCACCTGGAGCGCCAGGCTTCGCTGGTCGCGGCCGGCAAGTGGATCGCCGGCGAAAAGCTGCAGGACGAGCAGCACCACACCCTGGTCCAGCGCGCCCTCGACCAGGCCACCAAGCCCCTGATGCGCTACCGCTGCGCCGCCTGCGGCTTCGAGGCCACACAGCATTTCTGGCACTGCCCCGGTTGCCAGGCCTGGGACAGCTACCCGACGCGCCGCATCGAAGAGCTGTAGAAAAAGACAAGATAAATGAGCATGCAATTGACGCCTGAAAAGATTTCCAAAGCCCGCGTTCTCGTGGTCGGCGACGCCATGCTGGACCGCTACTGGTACGGCGCGGTGGACCGCATCTCGCCCGAAGCGCCGGTGCCCGTGGTGCGCGTCACGCGCACCGAAGAGCGCATAGGCGCCGCGGCCAACGTGGCCTACAACATCGTCACGCTGGGCGCGCAGGCTTCGCTGCTGAGCGTGGTGGGCGACGACGAGGCCAGCCACCAGCTCGAGGCGCTGGTTGCCAAGACCGGCATCACGCCCTATTTCGGCCGCGACGCCCAGCTCAAGACCACCGTCAAGCTGCGTGTCATCGGCCGCCAGCAGCAGCTGATACGCCTGGATTTCGAGAACACACCGGAAAACGAAGTACTGGCCTCGCAGTCCGCCACCTTTGAAAAGCTGCACACCGAACACGACGCGGTGCTCTTCTCCGACTACGGCAAGGGCGGCCTCGCGCACATCGTGCTGATGATCGCCCAGGCCCGCGCCGCCGGCAAGGTGGTGCTGGTCGACCCCAAGGGCTCGGACTACGCGCGCTACAAAAACGCCAGCGTCATCACGCCCAACCGCGCAGAACTCGAACATGTGATCGGCGCCTGGAGCAGCGAAGCCGACCTGCGCGCCAAGGCCCACAACCTGCGCGCCGCGCTCAACCTGGAAGCCCTGCTGCTCACGCGCAGCGAAGAGGGTATGACCCTGTTCGATGCCGAGGGCGAGCTCAACGTTCCCGCCGTGGCGCGCGAGGTGTTCGACGTCACCGGCGCCGGCGACACCGTGATCGCCACGCTGGCCGCCATGACCGCCACCGGCATGCGCCTGCGCGACGCCGTGCCGATCGCCAACCGCGCCGGCGGCATCGTGGTCGGCAAGTTCGGCACCGCCACCGTCAACTATGGCGAGCTGTTCGCCAAGGACCCATCATGAAAATAGTTGTGACCGGCGCCGCCGGCTTCATCGGCAGCAACATCATCAAGGGCCTCAATGCCCGGGGTGTCGACGAAATCATCGCCGTCGACGACCTGACCCATGGTGACAAATTCCGCAACCTCGCCGACCTGAAGATCGCCGACTATGTCGATGCCGACGATTTTTACGACCTGTTTTCCGAAGGCGCCTACGGCCAGGTCGAGGCCGTGTTCCATGAAGGCGCCTGCAGCGACACCATGGAAGCCGACGGCAAGTACATGATGGACAACAACTACACGCTGTCCTGCGAGTTGTTCCATGCCTGCCAGGACCAGGGCACGCGCCTGCTGTACGCTTCCTCGGCCGCCACCTACGGCGGCTCCGCCACGTTCACCGAGTCGCCCGAATTCGAGCGACCGCTCAACGTTTACGGCTATTCCAAGCTGCTGTTCGACCAGCGCATGCGGCGCGAGCTCGGCGCCCGCTTTGAAAACGCCGCCACCCAGGTCGCGGGCTTTCGCTACTTCAACGTCTACGGCCCGCGCGAGCAGCACAAGGGCCGCATGGCCAGCGTCGCCTTCCACCAGTTCAACCAGTTCCAGGCCGAGGGCAAGGTCAAACWCTTCGGCGAGTACGGCGGCTACGGCGCCGGCGGCCAGATGCGCGACTTCATCTTCATCGACGACGTGGTGGCCGTGAACCTCTGGTTCTTCGACAACCCAGGCAAGTCCGGCATCTTCAATCTCGGCACCGGCCGGGCCCAGCCTTTCAACGACGTGGCCCTGGCCGTCGTGAACACCCTGCGCAAAGGGCAGAACGCCGCGGCGCTGAGCCTCGAAGAAGCCGTGCGCGGCGGCCTGATCGACTACATCGCCTTCCCGCCCGCGCTGGTCGGCAAATACCAGAGCTACACCCAGGCCGACCCGCGCGCCCTGCGCGCGGCCGGTTGCGACCATGTCTTCGCCGACGTGCAAACCGGTGTGACGGCTTACATGCAGGCCCTGAGTGCCGCCGCGGGCTGAGGCCGCACCCTTGGTGCCTCACTAGGGTTTTCCTGGCCTGAAAGCCCGTGGAGGCCGTCAACGACGTCTCCCACGGGCCGTTATGAAGAAGACATCCTTCTTCACAAGGATGGATCACGTGCTTTCACATCAATCCAATCTTTGAGGAGTTTTCTCATGTTCAAAAAAATACTGGCCTTCGTCGCCGCCATGTACATGGCCGTGTCGTTCGCCGCGGTTGACGTCAACAAGGCCACTGCGGCCGAACTCGACGGCATCAAGGGCATAGGCCCCGGCATCTCGGGCAAGATCCTGGACGAGCGCAAGAAGGGCAGCTTCAAGGACTGGAGCGATTTCATCGAACGCGTCAAGGGCGTGGGCGAAGGCAACGCCGCCAAATTTTCCGCCGAAGGCCTGACGGTGGGCGGCGCCAGCTTCAAGGGCGTGGCTGCAAGCCCGGCCGCCAAAAAGGACGAGAAACCCGCAGCCGCCGCGAAGAAGGATGACAAGCCTGCCGCCAAGGCTGAAGAGAAGAAAGCCGAAGCCAAGCCGGCCGCGCCTGTCGCCGCAGCTCCCGCCGCCGCACCGGCTCCCGTAGCGGCCGCGGAGAAGAAAGACCCCAAGGCCGAGGCCAAGGCCAAGAAGGAAGCCGACAAGAAGGCCAAGGCTGACGAGAAGAAAAAGAAGGCTGATGAAGCCAAAGCCAAGGCCGACGCTGAAAAAACCGCCAAAGCCGATGCCAAAAAAGCCAAGGATGCCAAGCCTGCAGCCAAGGATGAGAAGAAAGACGCCAAGGCCGACGCCGCCAAGCCAGCCGCCAGCGCCGCCAAAAAATAAAGGCCCTGGCTCCTGCCTCGCAAAACCCGCCATCCGGCGGGTTTTTTTATGCTCTTCGATGTGTGTTCAATGCGCGGCGCTTGCGCCCGGCCTGCTCACACCAGCGCGATCATGTCGGTCACCCCCACCGTGCCGCCGGCCTGCGTGACCAGCGTGCTGGCCTGCCCCCTGTGGTGSGTCTGGTGGTTGAAGAAATGCGTGATCCCCATCCAGGCCGCATGCTCGCGCGGCACACCTTTTGAATTGGCGTAACGCATGGTGAGTTGCGGATAGGCATCCGGCATGTCGGCGGTCCACTTCTCGATCGCGGCGTCCAGTTGCACACGTTTCGCCTTCAGCTCCGCCCAGCCCTCAAACAGCACCATGTCCAGCGTGTAGGCCTCGGGCATGTCCAGCACGTCCGGGCCCAGCGACGCGAAAGCCATGCCGTTGTCCGCCCCGCACTGCGCAAAGCGCCTGAGCCAAACCTGGTCGGCCAGCACCACGTGGCCCAGCGTGTGGTGGATGGAGCCGAAAAAGGCGCCGCGCTGCTCCTTGCGCGCCTCGTCCGTCAACGCCTCGCAGGCTTCGTACAGGCGCTCGTTGATCCAGCGGTTGTAACGGGCCAGGAGGCGGTAGTTGTCGCAAAATTCATGGGTCATCGAAGGCTCTCCAGGAAGAAGTGGCGGCCGGCATGCCGTCACCGGGCTCACGGTATTTTGCATCTGCTTTCAGCGCGGGCGCGGCAGTGCCAATCCCGGCGGGTAGGATGGTGACGCCATGAAAGAACGACTGTTCCTGCGCCTGGCCGACGACACCACCTGCGGCCCGGAGACCACGGTACCCGCCGCCACGCTGCGGGCCTTCCCCGTGAACCCGCCGCTGCGCGGCCATGTCTCCCAGGTCCTCGCCTACCGCGAGACGCTGCCCGCGGGCGAAACCGTGACGGAGCGCGTACTGCCGGACGGCGCGGTGCGCCTGATGTTCGACTTTACCGATTCCCCGTCGAACGCGCCTTCCGTGCGCGTAGCCGGGGCCTCGACGTCGCCCACCGTCTTGCGGCTCAGCGGGCGCGTGGAAGGCCTGTCCGTGGCCTTGCACCCCGGCGCGGCGGCCGCGGTGCTGGGCCTGCCGGCCGGCGAACTCCAGGGCCATGCCTTGCCCTTGCAGGCGCTCTGGGGCGCGCAGGCCGCCACACTGGCGGCGCAAATGGCCGAAACCGCGGACGACGCGGCGCGGGCCGCGCTGCTCATGGCGGCGCTGCAGCGCCGCTTTGCGACGGGCACATCTCTCCACCAGCAAAGAGCCCACCATGCCGCGCGCCTGCTGGCCGGCGCGCAGGGACGGCTTTCCCTGCGACAGGCCGCTGCCGCCGTCAATATCGGTGAGCGCCGCCTGCAGCAGCTGTTCTTCGAGCACGTGGGCCTTTCCTTCCGCGCCTGGGCCCGCTTGTCGCGGCTGCACGCCTGCCTGCGCCTGATCCGGCAACAGGCCGCGCCCGCCTGGGCCGAGGTCGCCGTGGACGCCGGTTTTTACGACCAGGCACACCTGGCCAATGAATTTCGCGCGCTGTGCGGGTTGTCACCCACCCTGTTCCTGCAGCGCGGCATTGCGCAATCTTCCAAGACAGCGGATTGACGCGCGGCTATCTTCTTGCCTGAGTGCAACAGACAGGAAAGGCGACCCATGGAACAAGACAGCAAGTACAACCCGCCCCGGCTCAAGGACTGCGTGGCGGTGGTGACCGGCGCCAGCCGGGGCGCGGGCCGCGCCATCGCGGTGGAACTGGGCGCCGCCGGCGCAACGGTCTACGTCACGGGGCGCAGCACACGCGGCCACCCCGCCCAGTCCTATGGCAAGCTGCTGGCGCTGTCCAGCCTGCCGGCCGTGCCCGGCACCATAGATGACACGGCCGACGAGGTAACCCGCATGGGCGGCAAAGGCATCGCGGTGCCCTGCGACCACACGGATGAGAAAGACGTCGCGAGCCTCTTCGCGCGCATCCAGGGCGAGCAGGGGCGGCTGGACCTGCTGGTCAACAACGCCTGGGGCGGCCACGAAACATTCGACGCCGTGTTCGACGCCCCCTTCTGGGAGCGCGGCATGGAGCACTGGGACAGCATGATGGACCGCGGCCTGCGCAACCACCTGCTGTCCAGCCGCCTGGCGGTTCCGCTGATGCTGCGGCAAGGCAAGGGCCTGCTGGTCACCACCACCTTCTGGGACCGCGGCCATTACCTCAAGGGCAACCTGTTCTACGACATGGCCAAGGCCGCCATGACACGCCTGGCCTTCGGCATGGCCGAAGAGCTGCGTCCGCGCGGCATCACCTCGCTTGCCGTGTCACCAGGCTGGATGCGCACCGAATTCGTATTGACCGGCCACCAGACCGACGAAACGCACTGGCACGAACGGCCCGAGCTGGCGCGCACAGAGTCGCCGCGCTACCTGGGCCGGGCCGTGGCCGCGCTCGCGGCCGACCCAGCCGTGATGGCGAAAAGCGGCGGCGTCCACCTCTTGGCCCACTTGGCGCGCGAATACGGTTTCACCGACATAGACGGCCGGCAGCCAGCAGCTTTCGAGATGTAGCGCCCAACACTCAGGCTTTGCCGAAACCTCCGCCGCCCGGGGTATGAATCTCAAACACATCGCCGGGTTGCATGTCCGCCTGGCCTATGTGGTCCAGCGCCTCAACCTGCCCTTGTGCACGCACCACGAGATTGCGCCCGACCTGGCCCGGCTCGCCGCCGGCCATGCCGAAGGCGCCGTGCTTGCGGCCGTTGGACAGAATGCTGGCCGTCATGGCCTCCAGGAAGCGCACGCGCCGCACGCCGCCGTTGCCGCCATGCCAGCGGCCCGCGCCGCCGGAGTTTTCACGGATCTCATAGCTCTCCAGCCGCACCGGGAAGCGGAACTCCAGCACCTCGGGGTCGGTCAGCCGTGAATTGGTCATATGGGTCTGGACCACGCTGGTGCCGTCAAAGCCCGACACCAGCTTGCCGGATTCGTCGAGCTTGCCGCCCGCACCCGAGCCACCCGAGATGGTTTCGTAATACTGGTGGCGCGCATTGCCGAAGGTGAAGTTGTTCATGGTGCACTGGCTGGCCGCCATTACGCCCAGCGCGCCGTAGAGCGCGTTGGTGATGCAAGTGGAGGTCTCCACATTTCCCGCCACCACCGAGGCCGGCGGGTTCGGGTTGAGCATGGACCCCGCCGGGATGATGACCCTCAGCGGCTTCAGGCAACCGGCGTTCAGCGGGATGTCGTCGTCCACCAGCGTGCGAAACACATACAGCACCGCCGCCATGCAGACCGCCGTCGGCGCATTGAAGTTGTTGCTCTGCTGCGCCGAAGTGCCGGTGAAATCGATCTCGGCGTTGCGGCCTTTGGCATTGACGCGGATCGCCACCTTGATCTGCGCACCGTTGTCCAGCGGCAGCGTGAACTCGCCATCCTTGAGGCGCGTGATCACACGGCGAACCGACTCTTCCGCGTTGTCCTGCACATGGCGCATATAGGCCAGCACCACCTCCAGGCTGAAGGTGTCGACCATCTTGCGAAGTTCCTGCACGCCTTTTTCATTGGCGGCGATCTGCGCCTTGAGGTCGGCCATGTTCTGCTGTGGATTGCGGCTGGGGTACTTGCCGCTCTTGAGCAGCGCGATCATCTCGGCCTCGCGCAACACGCCGCGCTCAACGAGCTTGACGTTGTTGATCTGCACGCCCTCCTCCTCGATCAGCGTCGAGAACGGCGGCATGGAGCCCGGCGTGGTGCCGCCAATATCCGCATGGTGACCGCGCGAGCCCACATAAAACGTCGGCTGCGTGGCCGTGCCCAAATAGACCGGCGTGATGACCGTGATGTCGGGCAGGTGCGTACCGCCGTGGTAGGGGTCGTTCAGCACATACACGTCGCCCGGCTGCATGCTGCCTGCGTTCTCGCGGATCACCGTCTTGATGCTCTCGCCCATGGAGCCCAGGTGCACCGGCATGTGCGGCGCGTTGGCGATCAGGTTGCCTTCGGTGTCGAACAGCGCGCAGCTGAAGTCCAGGCGCTCCTTGATGTTCACCGAGTAGGCGGTGTTCTGCAGCTGCAGGCCCATCTGCTCGGCGATGTTCATGAAGAGGTTGTTGAAGACTTCCAGCAGCACCGGGTCCACCGTGGTGCCGGCCGCGAAGGTGATGGCGCGCTCGGCTCGGCGGTCGAGCACCAGGTGGTCCAGCGCCGTCAGCGCCGCTTCCCAGCCGGGCTCGACCACCGTGGTGGCGTTTTTCTCGGCAATGATGGCCGGGCCCGAAATGATGTCGCCGGGCCGCAGGTCCTCGCGCACCACCAGGGCCGCGTCGTGCCACTGCCCGCCCGAATACATGCGCACGGTTTCGCGGCGAGGCACTTCGCGCGGCTCATGCGTGGCATGGCGCGGCTCGGCGGGCGCGTCGCCGGCCACCACGGCCTCGACGGACACCGCCTCCACCACCAGGCCCTTGCCCTGCATCAAAAAGGCGAAGCGCTGGCGGTAGGCGGCCTCAAAGCCGGCCGCTATCTGGTCCAGCGTGCCGAAAGGAACAATCAGCGCGGAGTCGCTGCCCTCGTAGCGCACGTGCACGCGGCGGTGCGTGGTGATGCTTCCGGTGCTGACCTGCTGGCGCTGCAGCTCGGTCTCGGCATGGGCAGCCAGCTCCTCGAGCTTGCCGGCGATTTCGGGCAGCGCGGCGCCGGACAGCTTGAGTTCCACCGCCTGCTCGCGTATCACGTTCTGGTCGGCCAGGCCCATGCCGTAGGCGCTCAGCACGCCGGCCAGCGGGTGCACAAAGACTTTGGTCATGCCCAGCGCGTCGGCCACCAGGCAGGCATGCTGGCCGCCCGCGCCGCCGAAGCATTGCAGCGTGTAGCGCGTCACGTCGTAGCCGCGCGCCACCGAGATCTTCTTGATGGCGTTGGCCATCTGCTGCACCGCGATGTTGATAAAGCCCTCAGCCACCACCTCGGCGCTGCGGCCGGTCTGGCCGGCCAGTTCGTTGAACTGGGCCTCGACGGCCTCATAGCTCAGTGGCTCGTCGGCATTGGGGCCGAACACCTTGGGGAAGTAGCGCGGCTGGACCTTGCCGACCATCACGTTGGCGTCGGTCACCGCGAGGCGCCCGCCGCGCCGGTAGCTGGCCGGGCCGGGGTTGGCGCCCGCGCTCTGCGGCCCCACGCGGAAGCGTTCACCGTCGAACTTCAGGATGGAGCCACCGCCTGCCGCCACGGTGTGGATGCTCATCATGGGCGCGCGCATGCGCACGCCGGCCACCTGGGTCTCGAACTCGCGCTCGAACTCCCCGGCGTAATGCGAGACGTCGGTGGAAGTGCCRCCCATGTCGAAACCTATGACCTTGGCATGGCCGGCAATCGCCGCCGTGCGGGCCATGCCCACAATGCCGCCGGCCGGGCCGCTCAGGATGGCGTCCTTGCCCTGGAACACATGCGCGTCGGTCAGGCCGCCCGAAGACTGCATGAAAAACAGGCGCACGCCCGGCATCTCGCTGGCGACCTGCTCCACATAACGGCGCAGAATGGGCGAGAGGTAGGCATCGACCACAGTGGTGTCGCCGCGGCTCACGAACTTCATCATCGGGCTGGTTTCATGCGAGGTGCTGATCTGCGTGAAACCCACCTCGGCCGCGATGCGTTTGGCGGCTTTTTCGTGTTCGGTAAAGCGGTAGCCGTGCATGAACACGATGGCCAGGCTGCGCAAGCCTTTTTCGTAGTGCGCCAGCAGTTCTTTTTTCAGCAGGGCCTCGTCCAGCGCCTGCAGCACCTCGCCCTGCGCGCCCACGCGCTCCTGGGCCTCGACCACAGCGCTGTAAAGC
>NZ_JBFUBY010000107.1:0-12728 GCF_056405515.1 Polaromonas sp. P1_G2 | reverse complement strand
TCATCGCCTCGATGGTGGGGGCGGGCGGCCTGGGTAACGACGTACTCGCCAGCATCCAGCGGTTGGACATCGGCCTGGGATTCGAGAGTGGGCTGGCAGTGGTTTTACTGGCCATCATCCTGGACCGCCTCACCGAAAGCTTTGGCGCGGCCCGCGAGAAAAACGAGAGCTAGGTGTCACAAGGAGCACCCCCATGCCACGCATTCCGGTTGAAGCCCCCCCGTCATCCGCGTTGAGCGCCAACGATGGAACGTCCGGAAAGGACGGCACCCGTGTCGGCTTCATCCTGCTGCACGACTACTCGATGATCGCCTTTGCCAATGCCGTGGAAACGCTGCGCATGGCCAACTACATCAGCCGCCGCCCGCTGTACCAATGGACCGTGGTGAGCCCCGAACAGACAAGCACCGTGGCCAGTAACGGATTGGCCATGGCGACCAATGGGAGCCTTGCCGACCTGGCCGGCTGCGACATGGTATTTGTCTGCGGCGGCATCAACGTTCGCGGCGTGACCAATGACGCCGTGCGCCAGCTTCTGCGCCAATGCGCCGCCGGCGGCGCGGTCATGGGCGCACTGTGCACCGGCTCCTTCGCACTGGCCAGCGCCGGGCTGCTGGACGGCTACAGGTGCGCCATCCATTGGGAGAACCTGGCGGCGATCAGCGAGGAGTTTCCCAAGGTGCGATTTGCGCCRGAGGTCTTCATCCTCGACCGCGACCGCATGACCTGTTCCGGCGGCACGGCACCCCTGCACCTGATGCTGCATCTCATCCGCGGCAGCCACGGCGCGAAGCTGGTGATGGATATTTCCGAACAATTCATCGTGGAGCGGCTGCGTGCCAGCAACGACCGCCAGCGCATCCCGCAGCCCGAGTGCATCGGCCCGGGTTATCAACATCTGACCGAGGCCGCAGAAATCATGGCGGCCAACATTGAAGACCCCTTGCCCCTGGCCGAACTGGCCGGCGCCGTCGGGCTTTCGCTGCGCCAGCTGGAGCGCCTGTTCCACCGCTACTTCAGCATCAATCCGGCGCAGTACTACATGAACCTGCGGCTGCGCCGGGCCCAGGAGCTGCTGACACACAGCAGCCACCCCATCATGCAGGTCACCGTGGCGTGCGGTTTCCAGTCTTCCTCGCATTTCTGCAAGGCTTACCGCAGCTTGTTCGGGCATGCGCCCAGCGAGGAGCGCCGCCGCAAGGTGGGTGACGGCGAACCCCGCGCAAAGGTCCCGCGCAAACGCCTGGCAGCTGTCGCGCGAGCCGCCTGAAACCACTGACCGCGGCTATGCGTCCGCCGCTGCGGTACAACTCCGCGTCGTTCCCAGCAAAGTTCCGCCGCACCAACCTGTGAAAGTGCAGTGGTGCGTTGCGCCGCGCAATTTCACATCTGCAAGGACCGGGACATGAACCTGACATCGGCCATTCCGCCGGGGTTTCACCATCGTGCCACCGGCCCGTGAAGCGCGACGCCCCGGACATGACAGCCATGCAAGTCATTTCATGCCAACCCAAGGAGACAAAAAATGTCAGCGAATCGCGGTGTCGTCTATTTGCGCCAGGGCCATGTTGAAGTCCAGTCCATTCCGTTTCCCAAGCTGGTCAATCCAGCGGGTGGTACCGCCGAACACGGTGTCATCCTGAAGGTGCTCACCACCAACATCTGCGGCTCCGACCAGCACATGGTGCGCGGCCGCACCACCGCGCCGGCCGGCTTGGTGCTGGGCCATGAAATCACGGGCGAGGTGCTCGAAGTCGGCCGCGACGTCGAAACGCTGAAGCCGGGTGATGTCGTTTCGGTTCCGTTCAATGTGGCATGCGGGCGCTGCCGCACCTGCAAAGAGCAGCACACCGGCGTCTGCCTGAGCGTCAATCCGTCGCGCGCGGGCGGGGCCTACGGATACGTCGATATGGGTGGCTGGATCGGCGGGCAAGCCGAGTACGTCATGGTGCCCTACGCTGACTTCAACCTGCTGAAATTTCCCGATCGCGCACAGGCGATTGAAAAGATCCGTGACCTGACTTGCCTGTCCGATATCCTGCCCACCGGCTACCACGGCGCGGTGACGGCCGGGGTCGGCCCAGGCAGCACGGTGTATGTGGCGGGCGCCGGCCCGGTGGGCCTGGCCGCTGCCGCATCGGCACGCTTGCTGGGGGCCGCCGTGGTCATTGTCGGAGACATCAACCCGTCTCGCCTCGAACATGCACGCAAGGTTGGTTTTGAGACCGTCGATCTGTCGAAGGATGTAACACTGGGCGAGCAGATCGCGCACATTCTGGGCACGCCCGAAGTSGACTGCGCCGTTGACGCGGTGGGCTTCGAGGCGCGCGGCCATGGCCATGCGGGGTCGCAGACGGAGGCCCCGGCCACGGTGCTCAATTCACTGATGGAAGTCACACGCGCGGCGGGCAAGATAGGTATTCCGGGCCTGTATGTGACGGAAGACCCCGGTGGCGTGGACAAGGCGGCAAAACTCGGCTCACTCAGCATCCGCCTCGGCCTGGGCTGGGCCAAGTCGCACAGTTTCTTCACCGGCCAGACACCCGTCATGAAATACAACCGCGCGCTGATGCAGGCCATTCTGTGGGACCGTATCAATATCGCCGATGTGGTGGGCGTCCAGGTGATATCGCTCGACGACGCACCCTCGGGCTATGCCGAGTTTGATGCCGGTGCGCCGAAGAAATTTGTCATCGACCCGCGCAGGCAACTGAAGAAGGCCGCCTGACGTTCATGGTCCGGGGCGATGCCTCGGACCGCGAAAGCAGTCTCCAGATTCCGCAAAAAAAAACACTCCACTCAAAATCTCTCGTGCCAATGACGCCGGACCAAGACAACCATTACTGCCTGAACCTGGCCTGCGGAAGCGCCCAGGGGCAGGTCGCCGCCATATCCGCGCTGTTAAACCAGCATGGGGCCTACATCGAACAGTTTTCGGTGTTTGACGACCATACGACGGAACGCTTTTTTGTACGCGGTGTTTTCAGCCTGCGCAGTCCGGTGGAGGTCTTGCGCGGCGCCTTCGCCGAACTGGCCGAAACATTCCCGCAGGCGCAATGGCGGGTGCATGACCTGGCGGAGCCCACCCGCGTGCTGATCATGGTGTCCAGGTTTGACCACTGCCTGCGCGAGCTGATCGCCCAATGGCGGCGCGGCGAACTGAAGATGGACATCGTGGCCATCGCGTCCAACCATGCCGATCTGGCGCCCTTGGCCGAAGCCGAGGGCATTCCCTTTCATCACCTTCCGATCAGTGCTGAAACCAAGCCCGCGCAAGAGGAAAAACTGAAACAGCTGATCGCGGAGACCGGAGCCGAGTTCGTGATACTGGCCCGCTATATGCAGGTTTTGTCGGAAGCCTTGTGCCGGCAACTGCATGGCCGGGTCATCAACATCCACCACTCCTTCCTGCCCGGCTTCAAAGGCGGAAAACCCCACCAGCAGGCCCACGACCGCGGCGTCAAGCTGATTGGCGCCACCGCTCACTTTGCCACCACCGACCTTGACGAGGGCCCGATCATCGAGCAGTCCGTCGAACGTGTGGACCACGCCGACACACCGCAAAACCTGTCACAGGCGGGCCGCCTGGTGGAAAGCCTGGTGTTGTCACGGGCCCTGCGTTTCGTGCTGGAGCGGCGGGTGTTCATCAACGGCATGAAAACCGTGGTGCTGCGTTGACCACAATGCATTTCGCCACGGCCGGCGCAATGGCGCCTTTGCCCGGCCTGGCTACCCTCTTTTTCATCCATCCTCCATACCAGAGCGCACAGCGCTAAACGAGACCCTCCACTATGGCTGTCAGTGTTTTTGACATATTCAAGATCGGTATCGGACCGAGCAGCTCGCACACCGTGGGGCCGATGCGGGCGGCCCATCTGTTCACCGAGCGCCTGGCGCACCAGGGCCTGCTGGCGTCTTGCGCACGTGTCGAGGTCAAGCTCTACGGTTCCCTGGGTTCGACCGGCAAAGGCCACGGCACCGACAAGGCCGTGCTGCTGGGCCTGGAAGGGCATGACCCTGAAAACGTCGACGTGGAAGCCATTCCGGCGCTGCTGGAGGCGATCCGCGCCACCGGCCAACTACGTCTGGCTGGCCGGCATGTGGTCTCCTTCAGGGAAAAAGACCATCTGGCGTTTTACCGCCGCGAAACCCTGCCCTTTCACCCCAACGGCATGCGCTGCATCGCATATGACGCCATGGGGGCGGAACTGCTGAATCGCTGTTACTACTCGGTTGGGGGCGGCTTTGTGGTCAGCGACGAAGTAGCGGCCGATGGAAGCAAGCAGAAAGTGCTGGCACCGGATGTCACCGTGTTGCCTTACCCTTTCCACAGCGGCGACGAGCTGATGCGCCAATGCAAAACCGCGGGCATCTCGATCGCCGAACTCATGCGCCGCAACGAACGGCATTGGCGCAGCGATGCCGACATCGACGCAGGCCTGCACAGGATCTGGACAGTAATGCAAGCCTGCGTGGAGCGCGGCTGCCGGACCCAGGGCGTGCTGCCGGGCGGCTTCAAGATCAAGCGCCGCGCGGCCGACCTGCACCACAGGCTCCGCGCCAATCCCGAGGCCGCCCTGCGCGACCCGCTGCAGGTGCTGGACTGGGTCAACCTATACGCCTTGGCGGTGAACGAAGAAAACGCCGCGGGAGGCCGCGTCGTCACGGCGCCCACCAATGGCGCGGCGGGTATCGTACCGGCCGTTCTTCACTACTACACCCGCTTTGTGGCTACTTCCACCCCCAGCGGCGTGATCGACTTCCTGTTGACCGCCGCCGCCATCGGCATGCTGTACAAAGAGAATGCCTCGATCTCGGGGGCCGAAGTGGGTTGCCAGGGGGAGGTCGGCGTGGCCTGCTCCATGGCGGCGGCGGCATTGTGTGCCGTCATGGGCGGCACACCGGAGCAGGTGGAAAACGCGGCCGAGATCGGCATGGAGCACCACCTCGGGCTGACCTGCGACCCGGTCGGCGGGCTGGTCCAGATACCGTGCATCGAGCGCAACGCCATTGCCTCGGTCAAAGCCATCAATGCCGCCCGCATGGCCCTGCATGGCGACGGAACGCACCATGTGAGCCTGGACAAAGTCATCAAGACCATGCGCGAAACCGGCGCCGACATGATGACCAAGTACAAGGAGACCGCGCGCGGAGGCCTGGCGGTCAACATCGTTGAATGTTAGTGTTTGAAAAAGGCAGGGGTGAACGGTTGACGACGCTTCGCTCCCAATGGACGGTCCGTATCGAGTCGCTCCAGACGCGATTGCGCGTCGGTGTTTACGGCCATGAACACGAACCGCAGCCCGTCCTGGTGAGCTTGCGCATCAGCGGGCTGGCCGAGACAATCCCCTCGACCCTGGCTCAATGCTTCGACTATGAGCCTATCTGCCGATGGGTACTCGACGAGTGGCCGCTCAGCGCGCATACGCCCTTGCTGGAAACACGCCTGAACGAATTGGTGAGCCACGTGTTTTCCGACAGCCGGATCACGGATATCTGGATCGGCCTGTACAAAACGCAACCCATTCCCCAGGCGCGGTTTGTGGGACTTGAGCGCGATGTCACGCGGCTTCAGTTCGAGGAACAGCAGCGCCTGGCGGCCCTTTCGACCTCGGCGTAACTTTCGCTACGGCCAGGCGACAAAATGCCCCTGTTGATGCGCTTACGCCAATGACACCGTTGTAGGCTGCTAGGCGGGTGCCTTGATCGAAGCCAGCACCCTGTCGACCATCACGCCCGCCTGGCCCAGGTTGTTCATCGGGTCGCAGAACGAGGCCAGCTGTTCGCGCGTCACGTGCTTCTTGATCTGAGGGTGCTCCGCCAGCAGGTCGATCAGTGGGCGCTTTTGCTGGAGCGCCTCGCGGCAGATGTCATAGACCAGGTCGTGCGCGTATTCGCGTCCGATGTAGGGGCCCAGGCCCATCATCACCGCCTCCGACATCACGAGGCCGTGGGTCATGTCGATGTTGCGGCGCATCTGCGCGGCATCGACTTCGAGGCCCGCGAGGATGAACTTCGTCTGCTTGAGCGCGCCCGAGATCAGGCAGAAAATCTCGGGCATCGCCACCCATTCGATTTCCCACGGGCCGGTGGAGCGCTCATGGTCGGCGACCATCGCATCCATCAGCGATGCGGCCAGCTGGCGCACCACGGAGATATTGGCGTGGATGTAGAGGCAGGAGATCGGGTTGCGCTTTTGCGGCATGGTCGACGAGGAACCGCGGCCTGGCGCGAAAGGCTCGAACACTTCCGCGACCTCGGTCTGCATCAGCAGCTTGACGTCCATGGCAATCTTGCCGAGCGAACCCCCGACGATGCCGAGGAAGGCGCCGACTTCGGCGAAGTTGTCGCGCACGGTGTGCCACGAAATCAGCGGCTGCCCGAGCCCGAGTTCCTTCATGAGGCCGGCCTGGGTTTCCATCGCGCCTTTCTCGAGCGAGGACAGCGTGCCCGACGCGCCACCGAACTCACCGACCAGCACCCGCGGCTTGAGCTGCGTGAGGCGTTCACGGTGGCGCTCGATGCCCGCGAGGATGCTGGCCATCTTGTAGCCGAAGGTGATGGGTGTCGCCTGCTGCAGGTTGCTGCGGCCGATGATCGGCGTGTCGCGGTGGTCGCGCGCCAGTTTGGCGAGCGAGGCCGAGATGTCCGCGAGGTCGGCCTCGACCAGCGCGAGGCCCTCGCGTATCTGCAGCACGGCGGCCGTGTCGGTGATGTCCTGCGTGGTGGCGCCCCAATGGCAGTATTCGCCCAGGCCATCCTTGCAATGCGCGTTGATCTGGTTGACCACGGCGATGATCGGGTAGCCGATCTGCTCGGTCTTGGCCTTGAGCTTGGCCCAGTCGATCTGGCTGGGCTCGCAGTTCCTCACGATCTCTTCGGCCGCCTCTTTGGGAATGATGCCGAGGGCGCCCTGGACCTTGGCGAGCGCGCGCTCGATGTCCAGGTATTTGGCGGTGCGGTTTTCGTCCGACCAGACATGCCGCATGGCGGCATCGCTGAACATGTCGCCGAAAATTTTTGAGTCGATGATGGTTGCGGACATAGTTTCTCCGTTGGGTTATGTTGGGTTACGTTGGGTTATGTATCTTGTGAAAAATCAGGGGATGCGTGCGGCCAGGGCCAGGATGCGCTCGGCTTTGAGGATCACCGGGCGATCGACCATCTTCCCGTCGAGCTGGATGGCRCCACCGCCGGCCGCGCGCGAGGCGATCAGGACGCGTTGTGCCCAGGCCTGCTCTTCGGCGCCGGGCCGCAACGCGCGATGCACCGCGGCAACCTGCGCGGGGTGTATGCACATCTTGGCGCCGAAGCCGAGGCGGCGTGCCTGCGCCATGTCGGCTGCAACGCGGTCCGCGTCGATGTCGGGCGTGACGCCGGCCACGGGCGGGGGCAAACCCGCGGCGCGTGACGCAACGGCAAGCTGGATCGCGGCGTGCTGCAGCGCCGGGCTGTCGGTGGGAATGTCGAGGTCGGCCATGTAGTCGAGCGAGCCAAAGGCCAGGCGCGCGATGCCTGGTGCGGTGGCAAGGTCGAGGGCGGCCAGCAGGCCACGCGCTGTTTCGACCAGCGGCAAGGCGGTGGCGCCCACACCGAGCGGACCCAGAACGTCGGCAAGCTGCCGCCTGCTTTCGCATTTCGGAATCATGACGCAGGCGGCCCGCACCTGCCGCAGGAGCTGCAGGTCGTCCTTGTACCAGCCCGTGCTCGCGTCGTTGATGCGGATCAGCAGTTTTCCACGAATCTCTTCGTTGGCGGAGGACATCCACGCCGCGATGGCTTCGCGCGCGGCAGCCTTTCCGGAGGGCGAGACCGCGTCTTCCAGGTCGATGATGACGCGGTCCGCACCCGAGGCCAAGGCCTTCGCGAATCGCTCGGGCACGTTGCCCGGCACGAACAGGTAGCTCAGCGGCGCGGCGGGCGGCATGCTCATACGGCGCCTTCCGCGCGCAACTGGGCGATCTGTTCGGTGCCGTAGCCGAAGTGGTTCAGGATCGCGTCGGTGTGTTGGCCCAGCGCAGGCACAGCGTCCATGCGCGGGGCGCCGTGTTGCCAGGAACCGGGCGGCAGCATGGCGGGCACGGCGCCCGCCGGTGTATCGATTTCACGCCAGCGCGCGCGGGCTTCGAGTTGCGGATGTTTCCACAGCTCGCCCATGGTGTTGACCTGCGCGTTGGCGATGCCGGCGCTTTCCAGCCGCTCGACGACCTGCGCGGCGCTCAGGGCGCTGAAGGCTTCGACGATGAGCGAGGAGAGCTCGCCCCGGGCGGCGCTGCGCTGGGCATTGCCGGCAAAACGCGGGTCGCTGGCGAGCGCTGACTGCAGCAGCACCTTTTCGCAGAACACCTTCCACTCGCGTTCGTTCTGCAGGCCCATCATCACGGTCTTGCCGTCACCGGCCAGGAACGGGCCGTAGGGGTAAATCGTCGCGTGGCTGGCGCCCGTGCGCTGGGGCGGCGCCGCGCCTTCGAAGGCGTAGTAGAGCGGGTAGCTCATCCACTCCGACAGCGACTCGAGCATCGAGATGTCGATGCGCTGGCCTTCGCCGGTCTGCTGACGGTGCATGAGCGCGCCCAGGATGTTGGTGTACGCATACATGCCGGCGGCGATGTCGGCGATGGACGGGCCGGCCTTGGACGGCGTGTCGGGCGTGCCGGTCACCGAGACGAAACCGGCCTCGCTCTGGATCAGCAGGTCATAGGCCTTTTTGTCGCGGTAGGGGCCGTCGTCGCCATAGCCCGAGATATCGCAGACGATGATGCCGGGCTTGCGCCTGGCCAAGGCTTCGTACGACAGGCCGAGCCGCGCGGCGGCGCCTGGCGCGAGGTTCTGCACCACGACGTCGGCCTCCTCGAGGATCAGGCGCATGAGGATCTTCCGCGCCTCCTCATGCTTGACGTCCAGCGTCAGGCTTTCCTTGGAGCGGTTGGTCCAGACGAAGTGTGACGCCAAGCCCCGCACGCGGCTGTCGTAGGCCCGCGCGAAATCACCCACGCCGGGGCGCTCGACCTTGATGACACGCGCGCCCATGTCGGCCAGTTGCCGTGTGGCGAAGGGCGCCGCGATGGCGTGTTCGAGCGTGACGACGGTGATTCCCTTGAGTGGTTGCATGGCGTTTCCTCAGCCCAGCGTGGCGGTGGCATCCATCGTGAGCCAGCCTTCGTGGTCGCGTCCCCACAGGCGCACGCTTTTGCCGTCGGCTGAAGGCTGGCCGTGAATCGAGAACGGGTTGACGTCGAAAGTGGGCCGGACCGCCTTGAACTCAAATTTGCGCACCGCGGCGTCGGGCATGTGCCGGCGCAGCAGGTCCATGAGCAGCGTGGCGATCAGCGGGCCGTGCACGATGAGGCCCGGGTAGCCCTCGACCTCGGTGACGTACTTGCGGTCGTAGTGGATTCGGTGCCCGTTGAACGTGAGGGCCGAGTAGCGGAACAGCAGCACGTCGTCGGCGACCATGCGGCGCACCCAGGCAAATTCGGCGGGCGCGGCCTGCGGCGGCGGGGCCACGTCGGCCGGCGTCGGCGCCGCGCGGTAGACGATGTTGTGGTGCTCGGTCAACGCCACGTCCGCGGAGCCGTTGCGGCGAAGCTCGTGGCGCACCTTCACGAAAACCAGGTTTCCGCTGCGGCCCGATTTCTCGGTGATTCCGGCAATCGTGGACGTGCGCTGCAGCGCGTCTCCGACCCGCAAGGGCTCATGGAACTCGAAATCGCTGCCGGCCCACATGCGGCGCGGCAGCGGTACGGGCGGCAGGAAGCCGCCGCGTTTGGCGTGGCCATCGGGCCCGATGTCCGATTGCGGGTGCAGAGGCAGAAAATACAGCCAATGCCACAGGTAAGGCAACGGGGTGCCGGCTGCGGGACGCTGCGGCCCGGCGGAAGCGGGCCAGTCCAGCGTGGCGGCCAGTGCCGCACAGGGCGTCGCGGTGACGAGGTCTTCCACCGTTTCGCTGCGGCCTGTCCAGTTTTGCAGATTCATGCGCATGCACTCCTTTCAGCAGATCTTGCGCCGCTCAATCGAGCTTGATTTTTGCAGCCGCCACAACGCCCTTCCAGCGCGTGACTTCCTTTTGCACCAGGGTTTTGAGCTGCGCTGGCGTGCTGGTTTCGACCTCGGCCCCCTGGTCTTCGATGAATTTCTGCACGGATTTTTCGGCCAGCACGCGGTTGATCTCCTGGTTCAGCCGGTCCACCACCGCCTTGGGGGTTTTGGCGGGAGCGAACATGGCATACCACTGAGACATGCTGACGTTGGGAATGCCCTGTTCGGCCAGCGTCGGGACGTCAGGCAAGATGGGCGATCGCTTGTCGCCGGCGATGCCCAGCGGCTTGAGCTTGCCGCCCTTGATTTGCGGGTAGGCGGTGAACAAGCTGGGAAACATGTACTGCGTGATGCCGGAGATGGTGCTCATCACGGCGGGCGCCGAGCCTTTGTGGGGAATCCCGATCACGTCCAGCCCGGCGGAGAGCTTGAAAAGCTCGCCGGCGATATGCGGCGCGGTGCCGTTCCCCGCCGTCGCGAAACTGAAGCTGTCGGGTTTGGCCTTGATGAGCTGCACCAGTTCCTTGGCGGTCTTGGCCGGCACTTCCGGGTTGACGACCAGCACCGTCGGAGAAGCCGCCACCATGCCAATGGGTTCAAAATCGGTGACCGGGTTGTAGCGTAGTTTTTGCAGGGCCGGGTTGATGCCGTGGGTGGCGATATAGCCGAACATCAAGGTATAGCCATCCGGCGCGGCGCGGGCCACGAACTCGCTGGCAATTGCGCCGTTCGCGCCGGCCCGGTTGTCCACAATGACCGGCTTGCCGAGCCGGCTGCTGAGTCCCTGGGCCAGGACACGCGCCATCGCATCATTGGCGCCGCCGGCGGAGGTCGGCACCACGATGGTGATCGCTTTTTCGGGCCAGTTCTGGGACGTCGCTGGACCGGTCGCCGCCATGGAGGAACCGGCCGCCAGCGGCAGCAAGCTCAGCATCAGCAAAGTCCGGACGGGGTGTTTGGGCAGCATGGATGTCTCCTGTGGATGTTCTGGTTACCGAATCATCAATGCGTGCAGGGAATCCGTGAAGTGCAACTTTTGCTAGTATTGGTGCATGGCACGCATCAATTTCGATTTGCAGCAACTCGAGGCCTTCGTGGCGGTGGCCGAGCGCGGGAGCTTCCGCGCGGCGGCCGACCACATCCACCTTTCGCCACCCGCTTTAAGCCGGCGCATCGACAAACTCGAGACCATCCTGGGCGCCCGGCTTTTCAACCGGACCACGCGTGAGGTCGAACTGACGCCCCTCGGTCAGGTTTTTCTCGATCGCGCACGCGCCGCGATGGACGACCTCGAGTCCGCCATGCTCGGCATCACCGACATCGCCGGCAGCCGCACCGGCCGGGTCACGGTTGCCTGCGTACCCTCCGCGGCCATCCATTTCCTGCCCTCGGTGGTGAGTTCGTTCTCGGAGCGCTACCCGCTGATCCGCGTCCGCGTGATCGACGAAGCCGCCGGCGCGGTGATGGCCAGCGTGGTGTCGGGCGAGTCGGACTTCGGCATCAGCTTCATGGGCAACCAGGTGCCCGGCGTGGACTTCGAGCCCATTCACACCGACCCTTTCGTGGTGGCCATGCCGCGTCACCATCCGCTCGCCGGGCGCAAGACGCTGTCGTGGAAGAACCTGGAAACCGAGCGCCTGATCGCGGTCTCGCGCACCAGCGGCAACCGGCAACTGCTGGACGACGCGCTGGCCAAGGCCGGCATCAACCCCTCGTACCGCCTCGAGGTGAGCCACATCGCGACGCTGCTCGGCATGGTCGAGGCGGGGCTGGGGCTTGCGGCCGTACCGCGCCTGGCCTTGCCGAAACGGCATCCGTCGATGGTCGGCGTGGCGCTGGTCGCGCCGGCGGTGTCGCGTGTCCTGGGGCTCACCACCTTGCGCGGAACGACCTTGCGCGCGCCGGCGAAGATGTTCTACGACTACCTGCACACGGCGCTGAAAGAGCGCCGCTAAGAGGGAGCGCCAAGGGCCAGCACTGTTACAAGCCGGATACCAATGCGTGGCAGTTTCCCCCTATGCGGAACGTGATGCAACTTCAAGCGCCCGAACATCGCACATCCCTGCCATACCACGCTACGCTACGCCAGAAAAAATATAGCAAGCCGGGCAGCGCCCTCACCTTCAGCCCCCGCGAGATCTGACATGCTCAAACTGCGAGGCCTTCCTGTACTTCCAAGGGGAGGCCGGCGGGAAGGAGTATTGAAACGGTGCGATGGATGGAATGGGCCGCCAGAGGAGCTGAGGGCCAAGCCTGTGGACGCAGATCCGGTGGGTGAGAGTGCGTCGAAAATCATCTCTCTCGGAACCACCTCCTCGTGACCGAGACCATTGGTCGCATCCATAATTTTCGCAGCCGCTCTTGTTGGCCTGCCCCGCTCCAAGGGGACATCCAATCCGTGCAGGATATTCCCATTTACCCTGGCATCACCAAAAAACAGGTTGCCTCTTCCGTGAGAAAGCTCATCAGCCACTCCCGCAAAATTTGCTTGGCCTTTTCTGGAAAAATCAATTTTCATTCGCTGGATAACAGATTTATATCCATCACCTGCCGTCATTGCATGAACGAAGCGCGCCACCGACATGGGAATTTTCTCCGCTCCTGATTTTTTCATGAACTTGTATATCTCGGTCACGATATTGCGGACATTGCTATCCGCCAAAATATGATCGCGGGAAACATTTTTG
>NZ_JBFUBY010000106.1:0-12849 GCF_056405515.1 Polaromonas sp. P1_G2 | reverse complement strand
CGCGATCCCTGATCCGCCTACGTCTGCGCTCCTCGGCCCAGCCAGGACGGGGCAAGCGGGAGCGGGTTCGGGAGCGGGGACAGCCAGATCCTTGCGGTCAATAGCATGAAACCAGCAACCTGTGTTGGGCAAGCCAATCGAAACAGGGCCAAACTGGCCCTGTTTTTCATTCAGCCCCCATTCAGGACCTTTCCATGCCCACCTTATTCGACTCCAACAAAGCCGGTGACCTCGTCCTTGCCAATCGCGTTGTCATGGCGCCGCTCACGCGCAACCGTTCACCCAACGCCGTGCCGCCGGCTATCGCCCGGACCTATTACGCCCAGCGCGCCAGCGCCGGCCTGCTGATCACCGAGGCCACCGCCGTCAGCCACCAGGGCCAGGGTTATGCCGACGTGCCCGGCCTGTACGGCAGCGAACAGCTGGACGGCTGGAAAAAAGTCAYCCATGCCGTGCATGAAAGAGGCGGCAAGATCGTTGTGCAGCTGTGGCATGTGGGCCGTGTGTCGCATACCAAGCTGCAACCCAATGGTGGCAAGCCGGTCGCGCCCTCGGCCATCACCGCCAAGACCAAGACGGTGCTGATCGAAAACGGTGTGCCGACCTTTGTCGAGACTTCCGAGCCGCGAGCGCTTGATCTCGGCGAAATCCCCGGCATCGTGCACACTTTCGCGGCAGCGGCGCGCAACGCCGTCGAGACTGCCGGCTTTGACGGCGTGGAAATTCACGGCGCCAACGGCTACCTGCTAGACCAGTTCCTCAAGGACGGCAGCAACCAGCGCCGCGACGACTACGGCGGCAGCATCGAAAACCGCGCACGCCTGCTGCTCGAAGTCACTCGCGCCGTGACCGACGCGGTCGGCGGCGGCCGCACCGGCATACGCCTGTCGCCGGTTACCCCGGCCAACGACGTGCACGACAGCAAGCCGCAGACCCTGTTTGAATACGTGGTCAAGCAACTCGCCGGCCTGAACCTGGCCTACGTCCACGTCATCGAAGGCGCGACCGGCGGCCCGCGTGAACTCGATGACCGGCCCTTCGACTACCCAGCGCTCAAAGCCGCCTACCGCAAGGCCGGCGGCAAGGGCGCCTGGATGGTCAACAACGGCTATGACCAGGAACTCGCTGAAAAAGCCGTGGCCGATGGCGCCGACCTCATCGCCTTCGGCAAGCCCTACATCGCCAACCCCGACCTGGTGGAACGCTTGCGCGCCAAAGCGCCGCTCAACACGCCCGACAAGAACACCTTCTACGGCGGCGGCGAAAAAGGCTATACCGACTATCCAGCGCTGTCGGCCTGATCGCCGCGGGCGTTCACTGCAAAAGGGCTGCCGGATTTCCCCGCAGCCCTTCTCTTTTTAGTGTTTGGCCAGCCGCAAGCCCTGCAGCGCCGCTTCTTGCGGGTCCGCCGCCAGTGTCACCGCGCTGACCACCGCCACGCCATCCACGCCGCAAGCCATCACGCCAGGCACCAGCGCCAGCGAGATCCCGCCTATCGCCACCACCGGGTAAGGCGCCGCGTCTTGCACCCACAGCTTCAGGCGCTCCAGCCCCACGGGCTCGTAAGGCATGACCTTGAGCGTCGTCGGGTAGATGGGGCCTATGGCGAGGTAGGACGGCTTCACCGCCTTCGCCCGCGCCAGCTCAGCCGGCGTGTGTGTGCTCAGGCCCAGACGTATGCCCGCTTCACGCAGGGCCGCAATGTCGGCCGTGTCCAGGTCTTCCTGGCCCAGGTGCACACCATAGGCGCCTGCTTCCAGCGCCAGTTGCCAGTGGTCGTTGATAAACACCTGCGCGCCCGGCACGTCGCGCCCGGCCGCCACCGCGGTGCGAACTTCCCAGGCGATCTCTTCCGCATCGTGGTCGGCTGCCTTGATGCGCAACTGGATGGTGCGCACGCCCCAACCCAGCAGGCGCCGCACCCAGGCGGCATCGGGCACGACGGGGTAAAAACCGATGGGACCAGTGAGGGGGGCAAAGGACTTCATAGAGATCTCAAGGGGAATGCCAGAAGGGAACACCTACCGTCGGTGTCGAGGCCTGCGCCGCCGCACGCTCAGGCATGGGGGTGGACTCATACGCCGCGCGGCCGGCCGCCACGCCGTCGGCAAAGGCGCGCGCCATGCGCACCGGGTCGCCGGCCTGCGCCACCGCGGTGTTCAGCAGCACGGCATCAAAACCCAGCTCCATCACCTGCGCGGCATGCGAGGGCCGGCCCAGGCCGGCGTCAACCACCAGCACCGCATCGGGCAAACGCCGGCGCATGGTTTCGAGCGCGTAAGGGTTCAGCGGCCCGCGGCCCGTGCCGATGGGCGCGGCCCAGGGCATCACGGCCGCGCAGCCCGCCGCATGCAGGCGCTGCGCCATCACCAGGTCGTCGGTGGTGTAGGCGAACACGGCAAAACCTTCCTTCACCAGCGTGGTCGCGGCTTCCAGCGTCGCCACCGTGTCGGGCTGCAGCGTGTAGTCGTCGCCTATGACTTCAAGCTTGATCCAGGGCGTGCCGAAAATCTCGCGCGCCATCTGCGCCAGCGTGACGGCTTCTTCGGCGCTGTGGCAACCCGCCGTGTTGGGCAGGATGCGGCAGTTCATGGCCTGCACACGCTGCCAGAAGCTGTTGCCGCCGCCGCTTTCAGGCTGCAGGCGGCGCAGGCCCACCGTCAGCACCTCGGTGCCGCTGGCGCGCACCGCGTCGCCCAGCACCTGCGGCGAGGGGTAATGCGAGGTGCCCAGGAAGAAGCGACTGGACAAGGTGACGCCGGCGACGGTCCAGGGGCTGCCGTGGGCGATGGGGGATGAAACAGTGGTGGTGTCCATTCAACCTCCAGTTATCGGGGTGACGATGTCTATGCGGTCGCCGCTATTCAAGCGGCGATCAGGCCATTGCGGCCGCGGCACAAAGCCGCTGTTGATAGCGCAGGCAAACGCGCCCTGCAGCGGGTAGCCGCGCGCCAGCAGCAAGGCCTGCAGGGTAGGCGCGTCGGTTTGAATGGTTTCGCCGTTCAGCGAGATATTGATCGTGCTTGTCATGTCACTCATGGTTCTGTCCCAGCAGTTGATGGACCAGGTCCTCGACCAGCGCCGGCGCGCACAAATAGCCGTGGCGGTACAGGCCGTTGATATGCCACACGCCATCCCGCTGCGCAATCGTTGGCCGGTGATCGTCCAGCGCCGGGCGCAAGGCTGCCGCCAGGCGTAACACCCTTGCCTCACCAAAGGCCGGGTGCAGGCTGTGCAGTGCGCTGCCCAGCTCCAGCGTGGAACGCAAGGTCACCGGCCCGGTGTCTTCCGACTCCAGCTCGGTCGCGCCGACCACAAACTGGTGATGGGGGCGCGGCGCCACATACAGCTGGTAGCGCGGGTGCATCAATCGCACTGGGCGTTGCAGGCTCACGCCCGGGCATTCAACGGTCAGCACCTCGCCGCGCACGCCGCGCAGCTGTGGCCAGCTTTCCCTGGCGCCCACGCCGCGCGCATCGACCGCGACATCCACGCCGTAAGTTTGCCCCGCGCATTCGATGTGATCGTCCTCCACGGCGTCGACCGCCACGCCTTCAAGCCACGTGCCGCCCAGCCGGTCTATCTCCACCGCGAGCGCGGCCATCCACTGGTCGTTGGCCAGCTGGCCCTCACCGTCCAGCAGCAGGCCGTTGCCAAAACGCCCAGCCAGCGCCGGCTCGGCGCGCGCCAGCGCGGCCGCGTCCAGCGTGTGCACCTGCGCGCGCACCGCCACGGGCAGCTTGTGCTGCAACAAGCCCGCGAAATGCGCCAGCGAACTCTGGTCGGGCGCATGCGCCACGACCAGCGTCCCTTCACGCCGGAAATACACCGGCAGGCCTGCATCGGCCAGCTCGCCTATCCATTGCGGCCACAGCTGCATGGAGCGCTGGCCCAGCGCGAACACGGCGTCGTCGGACACCGCAAGCTCGGCCAGCGGCGACAGCATGGCCGCCGCCGTCATCGAAGCCGTGGCGACATCGCCGCGCGCCCGCCCATCGAACAGGCTCACGCGGCAGCCGGCGCGCAGCAGGCGCCAGGCCAGCGTGCGGCCGGCCAGGCCCGCGCCCGCGATGCCGATGTGCAAGGTGCTCATGTCAGGAATTGCTCAGGAATAAATCTCGCTGCCGCCTTCGCGGAACTCTTTGGCTTTCTCTTCAAAACCGGTCGCGATCTGCTTGATCGGAATCGTCCCGCCCGCCGGCGCCAGCGTCGTGGTGGCCGGGTTGAGCCGCGCGAACTCGCGCACCTCCTGCGAGATTTTCATGGAGCAGAACTTCGGCCCGCACATGGAGCAGAAATGCGCGACCTTGGCGTTCTCTTTCGGCAGCGTTTCGTCATGGTAGGCCATGGCTGTGTCGGGGTCTATCGCCAGGCGGAACTGGTCTTCCCAGCGGAACTCGAAGCGCGCCTTGGAGACTGCGTTGTCCCACATCTGCGCACCCGGGTAGCCCTTGGCCAGGTCGCCCGCATGCGCGGCGATCTTGTAGGCGATCAGGCCCTGCTTCACGTCGTCGCGGTTGGGCAGGCCCAGGTGTTCCTTGGGCGTCACGTAGCACAGCATGGCCGTGCCGTACCAGCCGATGTTGGCCGCGCCCATGGCCGAGGAAATGTGGTCATAGCCCGGGGAGATGTCCGTGATCAGCGGGCCCAGCGTGTAGAAGGGCGCCTCGAAGCAGGCTTCGAGCTGCTTGTCGACGTTTTCCTTCACGAGCTGCAGCGGCACGTGGCCGGGGCCTTCGATCATCACCTGCACGTCGTGCTTCCAGGCGATCTGCGTGAGCTCGCCCAGCGTGTGCAGCTCGGCGAACTGCGCCTCGTCGTTCGCGTCGGCGATCGAGCCGGGACGCAGGCCGTCGCCCAGTGAGAAGCACACGTCGTAGGCTTTCATGATCTCGCAGATCTCGTCAAAGCRCTCGTACAGAAAGCTTTCCTTGTGGTGCGACAAACACCACTTGGCCATGATSGAGCCGCCGCGCGAGACGATGCCCGTCAGGCGATTCGCGGTGAGCGGCACATAGGCCAGGCGCACGCCGGCGTGGATGGTGAAGTAGTCCACGCCCTGCTCGGCCTGCTCGATCAGCGTGTCGCGGAAGATTTCCCAGGTCAGGTCCTCGGCCTTGCCGTTGACTTTCTCGAGTGCCTGGTAGATCGGCACCGTGCCGATGGGCACCGGCGAGTTGCGCAAAATCCATTCGCGGGTTTCATGGATGTTCTCGCCGGTCGAGAGGTCCATCACGGTGTCGGCGCCCCAGCGAATCGACCAGACCAGCTTGTCGACTTCTTCCTCGATGCTCGAGGTGACCGCCGAGTTGCCGATGTTGGCATTGACCTTGATCAGGAAGTTGCGGCCGATGATCATCGGCTCGCTCTCGGGATGGTTGATGTTGTTCGGGATCACCGCGCGGCCGCGGGCCACCTCGTCGCGCACGAATTCGGCGGTGATCTGCTCCGGAATCGCGGCGTTGAAGGAATGCCCTTTTTTCGGCATGCGCTCGGTCGCCAGGCGTTCGGCCAGCTGCGCGCGCACCAGGTTTTCGCGCACCGCGATGTATTCCATCTCGGGCGTGATGATGCCTTTGCGCGCGTAGTGCATTTGCGACACGTTGGCGCCCGCCTTGGCGCGGCGCGGCACGGGCGCATGCGCCATGCGCAGCGCGGCCAGGGCCGGGTCGTTCAGGCGTTCGCGGCCGTAGGCGCTGCTGATGCCGGGCAGGGCCTCGGTGTCCTGGCGTTCGTTGATCCAGGCGCCGCGCAGCGGCGGCAGGCCGCGCGTGATGTCGATGGGAGAGGCCGGGTCGGTGTAGACGCCGGATGCGTCGTACAGGCGCAGGGGAGGGTTGGCTTCGCGGCGCGGCTCACCGGCGCCTTCGTGCACCAGGGTGTCGGTCAGCGTGACCTCGCGAAAAGGCACGCGGATATCGGGGCGCGAGCCCTCGATGTAGATCTTTTTCGAGCCGGGAAACGGCGCGCGCGTGATGCGGCTCGTGAGGTCTTGGGTGTCAACGGTGAGTCGGGTTTTGGCCATGTGTTTCTCCAGGAGGTGGGGTGCCTGCTGGGGAGCCGGGAGGTCCATGKGCGGCGTCTGGGGGTGCCGCTACGGRGTGCCGGAGCCAATTGCGTTGTTCCCTACGCGGGGATGACCCCGATCAGGTTCAGCGGGTCTCGCATACTGCGATCTCAGCCTCGATACTCCTTACGGAAATCTTTGGCACCCCGACAAGCTAGGGCCATTGTATGCACCCAGGCCTTTCGTGGCAACGGCAGCCATCAAGAGCCGGCTTTAGGGCAGGTTTTCCCGGAAGATGACCTGGCTGCGCACCGCGTCGACACCGCTCATCACGTCGCGCCCGTCTCGCAGGTTGGTGAACATGCGCACGCAGCTCATCATGGCCGACTGCGGGCTTTGGGTGATGACCGCGTCCATGCTGCCGTCTATCAGCATGGCGCGCGTGTCGGGCGTGAGGCCGTGGCCTATGAAGACCACCTTGTGCTCGCGCCCCATTTCCTTGAGCGCGCGCGCCACGCCGTCCGAGGCGCCGCCGATGTTGTAAATGCCCGCGAGGTCCGGGTATTGCTCCAGCAGCGTGCGCGTCTGCTGGTAATTTTTCTGCGCGTCGTCCTGCCCTTCGCGCAGGCCCACCACCTGCAGCGTCGGGAACATCTCCTCGATCACATGCAGGAAGCCGGCTTCGCGCTCCTCATGGGCGCGGTAGCTCAGCGAGCCGGCGATCAGCGCCACCTTGCCGCCGCGCGCGCCCGGCGCGATGAAGCGGCCCACCAGGTAGCCGGCCGTGCGCCCGGCCGCGCGGTTGTCCAGGCCCACATAACCGGCGCGCTGCGAGCCCGAGAGGTCGGAGATCAGCGTGATGGCGGGCACGCCTTTTTCGGCGAGTTCGCTGACGGCCTCGCGCACCGCCGGATGCTCCAGCGCCATGAAGGCGATGCCATCGCTGCGCTTGCCCTGCTGCTGCAGGCTGGCGGCCAGTTGCTGCGGGTTGAAGCTTTCAAACAGCTCGGTGCGGCATTTCACGTTGAAGGGCGTCAGGTGCTCCTGCGAATAGCCGACCGTGTCGCCCAGCATGCGGATAAAGCGGTTGCTGCCGTCGGGCAACAGAAACGTCAGCCGCATGGGCGGCGCCGCCAGCGCGGCATAGAGGCCCGTCTCCGGCAGGTAGTCCATCTCGGCCGCGGCCTTCAGCACTTTTTGCGCGGKGGCTCCGCGCACGCCGGGGCGCTGGTTCAGCACCCGGTCTACAGTGGCAGTGGAAACGCCGGCGGCGCGCGCAATGTCCACCACGCGTGCCCGCTGCTGCTGCCCCTCCGATCCATCAGGGATAACCCTCATACATCAAAATCCATCATTTTTTCGGTTTGACGATTAAATGCCCTGCGCCTATCGTTGCGCTGCTTTCACCCAATGATGCATCAAAACGCATCAAAACAAAACTGGAGACAAACCATGACCGAAGTCACCCGCCGCAGCGTGCTGCGCACCCTGTCCGCAGCCTCCGCCGCCGGCATCGCCGCCGCCCTGCCCTCCATGGCCCGCRCCGCCGAGTTCTCCTACAAGTACGGCAACAACCTGCCCGTCACCCACCCGCTCAACATCCGCGCCCAGCAGGCCGCCGACCGCATCCTGAAAGAAAGCAACGGCCGCGTCGAAATCAAGATCTTCCCGAACAACCAGCTGGGCGGCGACACCGACATGCTGGCCCAGGTGCGCTCAGGCGGCATCGAGTTCTTCACGCCGTCCGCGCTGGTCATCGCCACGCTGGTGCCGGTGGCCGCCATCAATGCCGTGGGTTTTGCCTTCAGCGACTACAACCAGGTCTGGGGCGCGATGGACGGCAAGCTGGGCGCGCATGTGCGCGAAGCCATCAGCAAGAGCCGTCTCTATGCGTTTGAAAAGATGTGGGACAACGGATTCCGCCAGACCACCAGCAGCAAGGCACCGGTCACCACGGCGAAAGACATGGACGGCCTGAAGATACGCGTGCCCGTGAGCCCGCTGTCGATCTCCATGTTCAAGGGCCTGGGCGCCGCGCCCGCCAGCCTGCAGTTCAGCGAGGTCTATTCCTCGCTGCAGACCAAGATCGTCGATGCGCAGGAAAACCCGCTGCCCATCATCCAGGTCGCCAAGCTCTATGAAGTGCAGAAGTTCTGCTCGCTGACCAACCACATCTGGGACGGCTACTGGTTCATCGCCAACGGCCGCGCCTGGGACAAGCTGCCCGCCGACCTCAAGACCATCGTGGCCCGCGCCATCAACGAAGCCGGCCTGCAGCAGCGCGAGGACATCAAGAAACTCAACGAAACCGTAGTGGCCGATTTGCAGTCCAAGGGCCTCACCATCAACCGCCCGACGGCCGACAGCTTCCGCACCAAGCTGCGTGAAGCCGGTTTCTATGGCGAGTGGAAAGAGCGTTTTGGGGCTGAGGCCTGGGGATTGCTGGAACAGTCAGTGGGCAAGCTCGCGTAAGCAGTTCTCCCCTCTCTTACTCCCTCCCCCGCTGGGGGAGGGCAGGGGTGGGGGCCAGCGGCGCTTGAGCAAGCGCTTCTTCCAAGGCCGCAAGCCCCCCATCCCAACCTTCCCCCAGCGGGGGAAGGGGCAAAACCAGCTGCCTCAGTTATCTCGCCTTCCTTCCGGAGTCAGACCGCATGTCCCACATTCCTAGCGCACCCACCGCGAGCGCACCTCCCCCGAACGCGCTGAGCCACCTCGCGCACAAGGCCGACCGCGGCCTGGGTCATGTGGTGGAGTCCATCGCCGCCGCCCTGGTGCTGGCCGAGATCTTTGTGCTGTTCGCCGGCGTGGTCTCGCGTTATGTCTTCCATGCGCCGCTGGTCTGGTCGGACGAGCTGGCCTCCATCATGTTCCTGTGGCTGTCCATGCTGGGTGCGGTCGTCGCGCTGCGCCGCGGCGAGCACATGCGCATGACGGCGCTGGTCAACAAGGTCAAGCCACACACCCGCGCGCTGCTCGACACCCTGGCGATCACCGCGTCGATTGCCTTCCTGGTGCTGGTGATCTACCCGGCCTCGGAATATGCTTATGAAGAAAGTTTCATCGTCACCGCGGCCATGGAAGTCAACAACGCCTGGCGCGCCTCGGCCATCCCCATCGGCATGGCGCTGATGGTCATCGTGGCGGTGCTGCGCCTGCTGCGCATCAGCTCCTTCAAGCAGACCGGCATCGCACTGGCCGGCACCGCCGCCGTGGTCCTGCTGTTCTGGTTCGCGCAGCCGCTGCTGCAGCCGCTGGGCAAACTCAACCTGATCCTCTTTTTTGTGGCCGTCGTCGCCGGCACCGTGCTGTCGGGCGTGCCGATTGCCTTCTCGTTCGCACTGGCCACCTTCGGCTACCTCGCGCTCACGACGTCCACGCCGCTGCTGGTCATGGTCGGCCGCATGGACGAAGGCATGTCGCACATGATCCTGCTGGCGGTGCCGCTGTTCATCTTCCTGGGCGCGCTGATCGAGATGACCGGCATGGCCAAGGCCATGATCCAGTTCCTGGCCAGCCTGCTGGGCCATGTGCGCGGCGGCCTCAGCTATGTGCTGATAGGCGCGATGTACCTGGTCTCCGGCATCTCGGGCTCCAAGATCGCCGACATGGCAGCGATCGCGCCCGTGCTCTTCCCCGAAATGAAAAAGCGCGGCGCCAAGCCCGGCGACCTGGTGGCCCTGCTGTCGGCCACCGGCGCGCAGACCGAAACCATCCCGCCCTCCATCGTGCTGATCACCATAGGCTCGGTCACCGGCGTTTCCATCGCCGCGCTGTTCACCGGCGGCCTRCTGCCGGCCGTGGTACTGGGCGCGGCGCTCTGCACGGTCGTGTGGTGGCGCTACCGCCATGAAGACCTGAGCGGCGTCGCGCGCCACAGCAAGCGCGAAATCGGCAAGCTGCTGCTGATCGCCCTGCCCGCCATCATCCTGCCCTTCGTGATCCGCGCCGCGGTGGTCGAGGGCGTGGCCACGGCCACCGAGGTGTCCACCATCGGCATCTTCTATTCGGTGCTGGCCGGCCTCTTCCTGTACCGCCAGTTCCCATGGCGCCGGCTCATGCCCATGCTGATAGAGACCGCGTCGCTGACCGGCGCCATCATGTTCATCATCGGCTGTGCCACCGCCATGGCCTGGGGCCTCACGCAGTCGGGCTTCTCGCAGGACCTGGCGCGTGTCATGGGCAGCCTGCCCGGCGGCGCCTACGGTTTCCTCGCGGTGTCCATCGTCGCCTTCGTCATCCTGGGCAGCGTGCTCGAGGGCATTCCCGCCATTGTGCTGTTCGGCCCCCTGCTGTTTCCCATCGCCCGCATGGTCGGCGTGCACGACGTGCACTACGCCATGGTGGTGATCTTCGCCATGGGCATAGGCCTGTTCGCGCCGCCCTTCGGTGTCGGCTATTACGGCGCCTGCGCGGTCAGCAAGGTCGACCCCGACGAAGGCATTCCCTACATCTGGGCCTATATGGGCGCGCTGCTCATAGGCCTGGCCCTGGTGGCCGCCGTGCCCTGGTTCTCCACCGGCTTCCTCAAAAACTAAACACCCTTTCACTGGAGCAAACCCATGAGCAAATTTTTTGGCGAGATCCGCCAGCTGGGCTACGTCGTGCCCGACATCGAGGCCGCGATGGACTACTGGAGCAAAACCCTGGGCGTCGGCCCCTGGTTCTACAACCCCAAGGTGCCCATCAAAAACTACAGCTACCGCGGTGAATCGCACGAACCGCACAACTCGGTGGCGCTGGCTAACTCGGGTTTTGTGCAGGTCGAGCTGATCCAGACGCGCAACGACGTGCCCTCCATGTACCGCGACTTCCTGCGCGCCGGCCGCACCGGCCTGCAGCACGTCGCCTACTGGACCAGCAACTACGACGCCGACCTGGCGCGCCTGCTGAAGCAAGGCTTCAAGCCCGTGATGAGCGGCGAAGTCGGCGAAAAAGGCCGCTTCATCTACTTCGACACCGAATACCACCCCGGCACCGTGATCGAGCTGTCCGAAGTCGCCGGCCCCAAGGGCAAGATGTTCGACCTGATACGCGCCTCCTCCGAAAACTGGGACGGCAGCGAGCCGGTGCGGCCCTTCCCCGACCTCAGCAAACTCTGAGCACCGCCATGCAAGCCGACCGCTTTGAAGCCACCTACCTGATCGAAACCCCGCTGGCGCCCGAGAAGGTCGCCGAAGTCATGGCGGGCGAACAGTCCTGCGGCACCTTCACGCGCGTCGAGGGCGAAACCGACGAGCTGCGCCTGCGCGCGCGCGCCACGGTCGAGCAGATCGACGAACTCGAATCCGCCACCGCGCCCAGCCTGCCCAACGCCCTGCTCGAACGCAAAGGCCACAGCGGCCCGTGGCGACGCGCGCGCGTGCGCATCTCCTTTCCCGTCGCCAATGTGGGCGCCAACCTGCCGACGCTGGCCGCCACCGTCTCTGGCAATCTTTATGACCTCGGCGAGGCCAGCGGCCTGCGCCTGGAAAGCCTGCAGTTGCCGGCCGGCTACCGCGCCTTCTTCGACATGCCGCAGGTCGGCATCGCCGGCACGCGCAAGGCCACCGGCGTGGCAAGCGGCGCGCTGGTCGGCACCATCATCAAGCCCAACGTCGGCTTCAGCGCCGCGCAGACCGCCGAGCTCGTCGCGCGCCTGTGCGCCGCGGGTGTGGACTTCATCAAGGACGACGAGGTCTGCGCCAACCCGGCCCATGCGCCGCTGAGTGAACGCGTGCCGGCCGTGATGGCCATGGTGCGGGATCACCAGCAGCGCACCGGCAAACACGTGATGGTGGCCTTCAACATCACCGACGAAACCGACGCGATGAAACGCCACGCCGACCTGGTCGAACGCGAAGGCGGCAGCTGCGTGATGGCCAGCCTCAACTGGTGCGGCTACTCGGGCATGCAGACGCTGCGCCGCCACACCGGCCTGGCCCTCCACGGCCACCGCAACGGCTACGGCGCGCTGTCGCGGCACCCGCTGCTGGGCATGTCCTTCCAGGCCTACCAGACGCTGTGGCGCCTGGCCGGCGTCGACCACATGCATGTGCACGGCCTGCAGGGCAAGTTCTCGCAGGCCGATGAGGAGGTGATAGCCTCCGCGCGCGACTGCTACACGCCACTGACCGCCGGTTTTGACGACCGCGTCATGCCGGCCTTCTCGTCCGGCCAGTGGGCCGGCACCGTGCCCGCGACCTGGGCCGCCATCAAAAGCGACGACCTGCTCTTTATGTCCGGCGGCGGCATACTCGCGCACCCCGGCGGCCCGGCGGCCGGCGTGGCCAGCATCCGCCAGGCCTGGGAAGCCGCGCGTGCCGGCGTGGCATTGGCCGAGCATGCACGCAACGCGCCCGAACTCGCGGCGGCGCTGGCCTTCTTCGGCAAATAACCCATGGGCTTGAACGACGGCGCTCTCAAAATCGCCTACTACGGCGACGACTTCACCGGTGCCACAGATACATTGGCCACGGCCGCGCGGGCTGGGCTTCGCAGCCTGCTCTTCCTCGGCCTGCCGACCGATGCGCAGCTGGAACGCGCCGGCACGCTGGACTGCCTGGGCATCGCCGGCGCGGCACGCGCCATGAACCCCGGCGAGATGCGCGCCGAGCTTGAACCGGTGGGCCGGCTGTTCGCGCGCCTGGGCGCACCCGTCATGCATTACAAGACCTGCTCGACCTTTGACAGCGCCCCCGAGATCGGCAGCATAGGCGCTGCCATCCGCATCCTGCAGCCGCATGCCGGCAACGCCTTTGTGCCCATCGTCGGCGGCCAGCCCAACCTGCGGCGCTACTGCGTGTTCGGCAACCTGTTCGCCGGCGCCGGCCCCGCCGTGCACCGCCTGGACCGTCACCCCACCA
>NZ_JBFUBY010000105.1:0-12976 GCF_056405515.1 Polaromonas sp. P1_G2 | reverse complement strand
GCTGCTGATCGCCGCCTTCATGCTCTCCGTGCTGCGCGACACGCTGAAAATGGAAACGCCCTACGCCCGGGCCGCGCAGTCCGCCTTGCTGGCGCTGGCTGTCGCCTGCCTGTTCAATTCCAGCCTTTATGACGGGCTGATCGGGGATTTCTTCTGCGTCCTGATCGGCCTGCTGCTGGCATTGGGCTTGAGCAAACCCGCCGGCCCGCTCTCACCCGAACGCGCGACGTGAGCGTCTCCCCCGACACCGCTACCGCCGCCATGGCCCCGAGGCAGAGCCTGTGGCGCCGCCTGGCGCGCGTCTGGCCCTACTTCAGCGGCTCGCGCACCGGCTGGGCGCTGGCCGTGGGTGCAACCATCGTCGCGTCGGCCACCGAGCCCTTTGTGCCGGCCCTGCTCAAGCCCCTGCTGGACCGGGGCTTCCAGAAAGGCGCGCTGGACCTGTGGCTGGTGCCGGTCACGCTGATCCTGCTGTTCGCCGTGCGCGGCATCTCCGGCTTCGTGGCGCAGTACGCCCTGGCCAAGGTCACCAACGAGGGCCTGCAGTCGCTGCGCCGGGCGATGTTCGGCAAGCTGCTGAGTTCGCGCCTGTCGCTGTTCGCGGACCAGTCCTCCAGCGCCATCGCCAACACCGTGGTCTACGAGGTGTTCAACGGCTCCTCGATGATGATCAACGCCGTCATGAAGCTGGCGCGCGACGTCCTCACGCTGGCGGCCCTGGTGGCCTACCTGCTGTTCCTCAACTGGAAGCTGATGCTGATCGTCTCGCTGCTGTTCCCGGCGGTGGCGCTGGTGATCCAGCTGCTGACGCGGCGGCTGTACCGCCTGACCCGCGAAAGCCAGGTCGCTACCGACAACCTGGCCTACGTCGTCGAAGAAAACGTGCTGGCCCACCGCGACGTGCGCCTGCACGGCGCGCAGGCCGGCCAGGCTTCGCGCTTCGAGGCGCTGAGCAACACGCTGCGCCGGCTGTCCATCAAATCCACCGTCGCCTACGCCGGCATGAGCGCCATCACCCAGGTGCTGGCCGCCATGGCCTTGTCGGCCGTCATCTCCATCGCCCTGCTCCAGGGCTCGGAAAACACCACCACGGTGGGCGGCTTCGTGGCCTTCGTGACGGCCATGCTGCTGCTGATCGCGCCCATCAAAAGCCTCTCCGACGGCGCCACGCCGATCACGCGCGGGCTGGCGGCGCTCGAGCGCGGTCTGGACCTGGTCGACCTCATCGAGGACGAAAGCAGCGGCAGCTTCAACAAGGCGAGGGTCACCGGCGACATTGAGTTTTCAAGCGTCAGCGTCGTCTACAAGCCGGATGCGCCGCCTGCGCTGGACGGCATCAGCCTGTCGATACGCGCCGGTGAAACCGTGGCCCTGGTCGGCTCTTCCGGCTCCGGCAAGACCACGCTGGCCAGCCTGCTGCCGCGCTTTGTCGATTACAGCGCCGGCAGCATACGGCTGGACGGCACCGAGCTGCGGGACTGGGACCTGGCTTCGCTGCGCTCGCAGTTCGCCTTCGTGAGCCAGCACGTCGTGATGTTCAACAACAGCATGGCCTTCAACGTCGCGCTGGGCCAGTCCTTCGACAGAGACAAGGTCGTGCGCTGCCTGGCCGCCGCCAACCTCGGCCAGCTGCTCGAGGAACTGCCGCAAGGCATAGACACCGTGCTCGGCCACAACGCCATGCAGCTGTCCGGTGGCCAGCGCCAGCGGCTGGCGATTGCCCGGGCGCTGTACAAGGATGCACCCGTGCTCATCCTCGACGAAGCCACCTCGGCCCTGGACACGGAATCGGAAAAAGCCGTCCAGGAAGCCATACAGAGGCTGGCCGCGGGCCGCACCTCGCTGATCATCGCCCACCGGCTGTCCACCATCCAGCACGCCGACCGCATCATCATGATGAACGCCGGCCGCATCGTCGAGCAGGGAAGCCATGCGGCGCTGCTCCAGAACAACGGCGCTTACGCCCACCTTTACCGCCTGGGCTTCCAGGGCGCAGCCTAGAAAGTCTTTTCCCGATGCCAGTCTCCATCAGCGGCTTTACCTTTATTCGCAACGGCGTGGGCCTGGGCTTTCCGTTTGAGGCCTCCATCCGCTCCCTGCTGCCCCTGGTCGATGAATTCGTCGTGGCCGTGGGCAAGGGCGAGGACGACACGCTGGAACGCGTCAAAGCCATCAACGACCCGAAAATCCGCATCATTGAAACCCTGTGGAACGAGCGCATGGCCGACCGCGGCTTTGTCTATGCCCAGCAAAAAATGATCGCGCAGTATTCGTGCACCGGCGACTGGGCCTTCTACCTCGAAGGCGATGAAGTGGTGCATGAAGGCGAACTCGCCGCCATACGCGCCAGCGTCGAGCGCCACCACAACAACCCGGCCGTCGAGGCGCTGGTCTTTGACTACCTGCATTTTTACGGCTCGCCCGACTGGATCTCCATCAGCCCCGGCTGGTACCGCCGCGAATGCCGGCTGATCCGCAACACCATACGCAGCTATGCGCCCGACGGCCAGTACTGGCTGGTCACCACCCAGCACAAGCGCGGCCGCAACCCGCAGGCCGCGCTGGCCAACGCGCACATCTACCACTACGGCTGGATACGCCGTAACGAGGAAATGCAGAAGAAGCTGGACCAGGTCAGCAAGTACTGGGGCGAAGCCCGGGCCGCGCAGATCACCTACAGCCAGTTCGACCGCCGCGCTCTCGCCCCCTTCACCGGCACGCACCCCGAGGCGGTGCGGCAATGGCTGGCCACCGAGGCCGAACCGGTCCTGAACATAGACCCGGCCTACAAGCCCACGCCCAAGGAAAACAAATACCACTTCATGCGGCAGGTGGAGACCTTGACCGGGCTGGACTTCAGCCGCAAGCACTTCAAGCTGGTGGCCTGAAGCCGGGCACGGCTCAGAGCGGTGCGTCCTTCGCCGCGACGGCGGAAAAGTACAGCGCTTCCTGCTGCAGCGCGATTTCGCGCCACTGGTAGTTCGCTGCAAAGGCCGCTGCGCCCCGTGACAGCGTTTCCCGCAGCGCTGGTTGGCCCAGCAAATCCCCCAAGACTCGCGCCAGCTCGCCCGCATCCCGGGGATCATCCAGCAGCAGCGCATTGGCGCGCTGCGCCAGCAGCCCGGCAATGCCGCAGTACTTCGGCCCGCTGACCACCACCGGCAGGCCGTGGGCCATGGCCTCCAGCACCACCATCGCAAAGGTGTCCTCGAAGGTGGGATGCACCAGGATGTCGGCGGCTTCATAGGCCGGGCTCACGTCCTTGAGGGCCCCCAGAAAGAAAACCCGCGAACCCAGCTTGAGCGCCTCGGCCAGCGCGCGGAACTCGGCAATGTGGGCTGGGTTGCCCACCACGGCCAGCACCACGTCGTCCGGCAACTGGGTCATGGCCTGCAGCAAGGCCTGCAGGCCCTTCTTGCGGTAATCATTGCCGACAAATAACAAACAAGTGCCTTGCGCCGGCAAACCCAGCCCTGCCCTTGCCTCGCGCTTGCGATCCATGGTCACCGGCAAGCTGGGCATATTGATGCCCGGCGTGATGACGGAAAGCGCGTCGCGGCAGCCCGGGTAGGCAGCCTCCATGATGGGCCGCAGGCTTTCGGAGGTCACCACCACCTGCCTGCCTGGGCGGGCTGCATAACGTGCGCGCTCCAGGCCCAGGTAAGCCAGCAGGCGCGGGCTGGTCACGACCTTGACCCAGCGCAGGACACGGCGCAAGCCTTGGCGTCCCTGGAACAGGCTGTATTTGACCGGCAGCACGTGCACCGTCTGCACCTCGCCGTGCCAGGTGTTCTCATGCGAATGCACCACGTCAAAGCCACGGCGTGTCGCCCACCAGGTGGCCGTGGCGAACCACAGCTGGTTGATCCAGCGCGGCTTGCGCAGCGGGGCCGAAACCTTGTGGTAAATCACGCCCGGCCACTGGTGATCGATTTGCTGCGCGAACACATGCACCTCGTGCCGGGCCGCGAGCTGCTCGACCAGGGCGATGGAGTAACGTTCCGCACCGCCGCCGGTCGGGGAGAAAGTCCGGTTGAAAACGGCGATGCGGAGTTTCCGGGGCGCAGCCGCCAAAGGCGTGGGCGGGCTCATTTTTTCCGGCGGTCTTCGTAAGCGGTGGCAACCTTGAGCCAGAACACCGGCAAGGTGGTCGAGCGCAGCACTGGCACTCGCGGCAGCCGCAGCAGGTCCATGCCTTCGTGGCAGCGGCTGCGCTGGGTGGTGGTGGCGGTGGCAAAGCCCAGCGTCCGCGCCATCTCCACATGCCTGGCCTCGAAATGGCCGTAGGGATAGCAGAAATGCGCCACCGGCCCGCCCGTGACGGATTCCAGCCCGGTTTTGCCCCGCACCATTTCCTCGACGCAGCCCGCCTCGTCGGTTTCCATCAGGTTGGCGTGGCTGTAGGTGTGCGAGCCTATCTCCTGCCCACCCGCCACCCATTGTCGGATCTCGCCCTCATCCATCAGCGGCGTCTGCGGGATGCCGATGCCCTGGTCCCAGATGTTGGTTTTCCCGAGCAAGCCGCTGACCGCATAGCAGGTCGACGAAAAGCCCTGTTTCACCAGCACCGGCAAGGCATGGCTCAGGTTGTTGCGGTAGCCGTCATCAAAGGTGATGCCAACCACCTTGCCGCCGCGCTCGCCGCGCAGGTAGGGCATCAGGCCGCTCATCGAGAGGCCGGTGTAGCCCAGGCGCTTGAGCCAGGCCATTTGCCGCGCGAAAGCCGCGGGCGACACGTAGAGCCCGCGGAACGGGCTGCTGCCTTTGGGCGGAGCCTCGGCGATCTGGTGGTAGACCAGGATGGGGWTGGGTTGGCGGTTCAGGGTCGGCATGGACAGGAAGAAAGGTTCACAGCAGCACGATGTCGTATTGCTCCTGCGCCATCGCGGCTTCCGCCTGCAGGGAAATCGGCTTGCGGATGAAGTCGCTGAGGCTGGCAAGGTGCTGGCTTTCCTCGTCGAGAAAGAGTTCTATCACCTTGGGCGAGGCCACCACGCGGAATTCGCGCGGGTTGAACTGGCGCGCCTCGCGCAGGATCTCGCGCAGGATGTCGTAGGTCACGCTGCGCGCGGTCTTGACGACACCCTTGCCCATGCAGGCACTGCAGGGTTCGCAGAGCTGGTGGGCGAGCGATTCGCGCGTGCGTTTGCGTGTCATCTCCAGCAGGCCCAGCGCGGAAAAACCGTTGACCGTGGTCTTGATGCGGTCGCGCGCCAGTTGCTTCTGGAATTCGGCCAGCACCGCGTCGCGGTGGTTTTCCCGGATCATGTCGATGAAGTCGACGATCACGATGCCGCCCAGGTTGCGCAGGCGCAGCTGGCGCGCGATGGCCTGCGAGGCCTCCAGATTGGTCTTGAAGATGGTGTCATCGAAATTGCGCGCGCCGACAAAACCACCGGTGTTCACATCCACCGTGGTCAGCGCCTCGGTCTGGTCGATGATCAGGTAGCCGCCCGACTTCAGGTCCACGCGCCGGCCCAGGGCCTTGGCGATCTCCTCGTCGATGTTGAAGAGGTCGAAGATGGGCCGCTCGCCGCCGTAGTGCTGCAGCTTCTGCACGGTGGCCGGCATGAACTCCATGGCGAAGGTCTTGAGCTTTTCGAACTGCTCGCGCGAGTCTATGCGTATGGTCTGCGTGTCCTCCACCACCAGGTCGCGCAGCACGCGCTGCAGCAGGTTCAGGTCCTGGTGCAGCACCGACGCCGGCGGCAGGCGCAGCGAGGCGTCCTTGATGCGCGCCCAGGTCTTGCGCAGGTAGGTGATGTCCTCGGCCAGTTCGGCGTCCGTCGCGTCCTCGCCGTTGGTGCGCAGGATGAAACCGCCGCCCATGTCGCCGGCCAGGGCCTGCACGCGCTGGCGCAACTCCTCGCGCTGCCGGGGCGGGATTTTTTGTGAGACGCCGATGTGGTTGTCCTGCGGCAGGAAGACCAGCAGGCGGCCCGCGATGCTGATCTGCGCCGTCAGGCGCGCGCCCTTGGTGCCTATGGGGTCCTTGAGGACCTGCACCATCACCGCCTGGCCTTCGAACAGCTGTTTTTCAATCGGCTGCAGCGAGGCCATGGCCGGCGCCGTGAGGCCGYCGGCTGCGGCCTGGGCGTCGCTGTCGGCATGGCGGCTGCTGATGCTGCTCATCAAATCGGCCACGTGCAGGAAGGCCGCGCGGTCCAGTCCGATGTCGATGAAGGCCGACTGCATGCCGGGCAGCACCCGGGCCACCTTGCCCAGATAGACATTGCCGACCAGGCCGCGTTCCAGGGTGCGCTCGACATGAAGCTCCTGCACCGCACCGTGCTCGACCACCGCCACCCGGGTTTCCTGCGGCGACCAGTTGATCAGGATGTCTTGTTGCATGGGGGTCCTGAAAAAGTGTGGGGTTCGGAGGCTAGAGGCGAATGCCGGCGGCTTTCAGCAAAAGCGCCGTTTCCCTYAGCGGGAGCCCCATGATGCCACTGTAGCTGCCGTCTATCCGGCTGATGTGCATGGCCACCCTGCCCTGCACCGCATAAGCGCCGGCCTTGCCCATGGGTTCGCCACTGGCCACGTAGCTGCGAATCTCGGCCGGCGTCAGTTCGTCAAAACTCACGCGCGAAGTGCTGAGGGCCGCGAAACGGCGGCGCCCGGCCTGCACGGCCACGGCCGTCAATACCCGGTGCGTACCGCCCGACAACTCGCGCAGCATGCGCGCCGCGTCCTTCGCGTCGTCCGGCTTGCCGTAAATCACGCGGCCCATGGCCACCGTGGTGTCCGAGCAGAGTATGGGCGCCGGCGGTAGCTTGCGCCGCTTGAGGCGCGCGACCGCCGCATCGAGCTTGAGGGCGGTGACACGCTGCACGTAGGTGGCGGGCGCTTCGTTTTTAAGCGCTGCCTCCAGCGACTCGGCATCTTCTTCGGCGTCCGGGAGCAAGAGTTCGTGTCGCACGCCCAGTTGCTCCAGCAATTGCCGCCGCCTGGGGCTTTGTGAGGCCAGGTAAATAAAGTCAGCCATGCGCAGGCTACTCTCGATGGTAAGGATGGTTAATCGTGATGCTCCACGCGCGGTAGAGCTGCTCGATCAGCAGCACACGCACCATGGCATGCGGCAAGGTCAGGTCCGAGAGGCGCAGGCGCTCGTGCGCGGCCTGCTTGAAGCCGGCGTCCAGCCCGTCGGGCCCGCCTATCACGATGGCGACGTCGTCGCCGGACAGCTGCCAGGCTTTAAGCCTTTCGGCCAGGGCCACGGTGGTCACGGCCGTGCCGCGTTCATCAAGCGCCACGACACGGGTGCCGCGCGCGATGCTGGCCTCTATGCGCCCGCGCTCGGCGGACAGCAGGTTTTCCAGGGTCTTGGAGGCGCGCGGCTCGGTCTTGACGGCCTTGAGCTCGACCTTGAGTTCGGGCGGAAAGCGTTTGGCGTAGTCGTCGTAGGCCGTCTGCGCCCAGTCGGGCACCTTCTGGCCGACGGCTACGATCGTCAGCCTCATTTGCTCCGGGAAGCGGTTTTCCTGGGGGCGGGTTTCTTCGCCGTGGTCTTGGCGGCGGCCACGGCCGTCTTCCGGGCGACGACCTTTTTGGGTGCCGGCACCTTGACGATGGGCGCTTTCACGGCGGGCTTGGCCGTCTTGGCTCCGGCGCGCGCCGGCTTGGCGGCGGGCTCGGCCGCCGTCGCGGTCGCATTGCGTTTGGCGGTCCAGTCGTTGGTCTTGCCGACGCGGCCCACATAGCTGGAGTCAGGGGCCTTGGCGGGCGCCTTGGTTGGTGCTTTGCCCGGTGCTTTTGCCGCCGATTTGGCCGCCGTCTTTGCGCCTGGTTTGGCGGCGGTTTTCGCGCCGGCACGGCTGGCCTTGGGCTTGGCTTCGGGTTCGGCGACGGGTTTGGAGGCCTTCACCAACGGCGCGGGCGCGCCCAGTTTCTGCTTGATGGGCTTGTCGCCCCAGAGCTCTTCGAGGTGGTAGTACTGGCGGATGGTCGGCTGCATGATGTGCGCCACTGCGGCGCCGCAGTCGACGATGATCCATTCCCCGTTGTCTTCGCCCTCGATGCGCGGCTTGGCGAAGCCGGCGTCGCGCACCGCATCGCGCACGCTGGCGGCCAGCGCCTTGGTCTGGCGGTTGGAGCTGCCCGAAGCGATGATCACGCGCTCGAACAGCGAGGTGATGTGTTCGGTGTCGAAAACCTGGATGTCCTGCGCCTTGACGTCCTCCAGGCCATCAATGATGGCGCGCTGCAATTTCTGCACATCCTTTTTATCGGCGGCGGCGGAGGTTTTGGCGGTGGTGGAGGTCATGCAGTGTGGTGCTTCGATAAGGTAGGGAATTAATGGGAACGGTATAGCTGGTGCAGTGAAATATAACGCGCAACGGCTTCAGGAACCAACCGGGTAATTTCCCCCGCCGTGGCCGCCCCGGAGGCCGTTAACTGGCGTATCTGGGTGGCGCTCACGGGCATCAGGGGGAGATCGAGCAGGGTAAAACGGCTGCTGCGGCTTTCGTAGGCCTCAAATTGAGGCTCGGCCGGCATGGATTGTGCGCGGCCAGCTATACAAATTATAGCAAGGTCGAGGATGTCCTGCCACCGGTGCCATTGCCGGAAGGCGGCGAACTGATCGGCGCCTATAAACAGGTAGAGATGGGCGCCCGGATTCTCGGCCTGCAGGGCCAGAAGTGTGTCTATCGTGAAGGTCGGCCCGGGGCGCTGCACCTCGCGCTCGTCCACCCGCACATGGGGGATGGATTCGAACGCCAGCCTGGCCATGGCCAGCCGGTAGGCCGGCGCGCTCAGGGACTGCGACTTGTGCCAGGCATGGCCCGTGGGCACCACATACAGCGTGTCCAGGCCGAACTGCGTGACGGCCGCCCCGGCCAGGGCTACATGGGCGTTGTGCGGCGGGTCGAAGGCGCCGCCAAAGACGCCTATGCGTTTGCCCGCGGGAGGCGGCTTTGCGTTCAAACCCAGTCCCGCCGCGGCAAAAACGCCGTGTACAGGCGCTCTTCAGGGCTGCCGGGCTCGACGCCCCGCTGGTAGGACCAGCTCGCCAGCGGCGGCATGGACATCAGGATGGACTCGGTGCGCCCGCCCGACTGCAGGCCGAAATGCGTGCCGCGGTCCCAGACCAGGTTGAATTCCACGTAGCGGCCGCGGCGGTAGAGCTGGAATTCGCGCTCCCGTTCGCCATAAGGCGTGTCCTTGCGCCGCTCCACGATGGGCAGGTAGGCCTGCAAAAAGGAATCCGCCACGCCCTGCATCATGGCAAAGCTGCGCTCGGGGCCCAGTTCCTGGAAGTCGTCGAAAAACACGCCGCCTATGCCGCGCTGCTCCTGCCGGTGCTTGAGGTAGAAGTATTCGTCGCACCACTGCTTGAAGCGCGGGTATTTGTCCTCGCCGAAGGGCGCCAGCGCGTCCTTGCAGGCCTGGTGGAAGTGCACGGCGTCTTCCTCGAAGCCGTAGTACGGCGTCAGGTCCATGCCGCCGCCGAACCAGCAGACCGGCGCATCGGGGCTGGCGGCCGGCGCCGCGGCCAGCATGCGCACGTTCATGTGCACCGTCGGCACATAGGGATTGCGCGGGTGGAACACCAGCGAAACGCCCAGCGCCTCAAACGGCGCGCCGGCCAGTTCGGGCCGGTGCTGTGTCGCCGACGGCGGCAATTTTGGCCCGCGCACATGCGAAAAGCCGCAGCCGGCGCGCTCGAACACCTCGCCCTGCTCCAGGATCATGGTCAGCCCGTTGCCCTGCAGCGTCTCGCCGGGCTCCTTTTGCCAACGGTCGGCCACAAAAGGGCTGCCGTCGATCTCCGAGATGGCCTGGGTGATGCGCTGCTGCAGCGCCAGCAAAAAGTCTCGAACGCCTGAAATATCGGTAGTCATACTGAGGTGTACCCCAAAGAACAGGCGCCGCACAGCGGCAGCCGTCCGATGATCAGGGCTTGAGCGCGCGCCAGCCGATGTCCTTGCGGTACTGCGCACCGTCAAAACCCAGGCCCTGCGCGACCTCGTAGGCGCGCTGCTGCGCGGCCTTGACCGTGCTGCCGAGCGCCGTCACGCAGAGCACGCGGCCGCCCGAGGTCAGTGTCGCATCGCCATCCTTGCGCGTGCCGGCGTGGAACACCATGGCGTCCTCGGGCGCGTCGCCGGGTTTGACCAGGCCGTGAATCGCGTCGCCCTTGCGCGGGTTCAGCGGGTAGCCGTGCGCGGCCATCACCACGCCCAGGGCCGGCCGGCGGTCCCAGTCGAGCTCGATCTGGTCCAGCGCGCCCGAGGTGGCCGCCATCATCACGTCGTAGAGATCGGTCTTGAGCCGCATCATGATGGGCTGGGTTTCCGGGTCGCCCATGCGGCAGTTGAATTCGAGTGTCTTGGGCTTGCCTTCGGCGTCGATCATCAGGCCGGCATACAGGAAGCCGGTGAAGGGGATGCCGTCTTTTTCCATGCCCTTGATGGTCGGCAGGATGATCTCGCGCATGGCGCGGCCGTGCACTTCGGGTGTGACCACCGGGGCCGGCGAATACGCGCCCATGCCTCCGGTGTTCGGGCCTTCGTCGCCGTCCAGCAGGCGCTTGTGGTCCTGGCTGGTGGCCATGGCAGCCACGTTCTTGCCGTCGCACATCACGATGAAGCTGGCTTCCTCGCCCTGCAGGAATTCCTCGATGACGACGCGCGCGCCGCCCTCGTTGTGCGTCACGCCCAGCGGGTTGAAATCCGGGTTGGGCGCGAGCATGAATTCGATGGCCTCGTGCGCCTCGTGCAGCGTCATCGCCACCACCACGCCCTTGCCGGCTGCCAGGCCGTCGGCCTTGACGACGATGGGCGCGCCTTTTTCGTCCACATAGGCGTGGGCCGCGGCCGCGTCGGTAAAGGTTTCGTATTCGGCCGTGGGAATGCCGTGGCGCTTCATGAAGGCCTTGGAAAAGGCCTTGGAGCTTTCCAGTTGCGCGGCGGCCTTGGTCGGACCGAAAACCCGCAGGCCGTGCGCGCGGAACTCATCCACGATGCCCGCCGCCAGCGGCTGCTCGGGGCCGACCACGGTCAGCGCGATCTTTTCGGCCAGCGCCCATTCGCGCAGCGCCTTTACATCGGTGATGGCGATGTTTTCCAGCCGCGAATCGAGCGCCGTGCCGCCGTTGCCGGGCGCGACGTAGACCGCCTGGACTTTCGGGGACTGGGCCAGTTTCCAGGCCAGCGCGTGCTCACGGCCGCCGCCACCAATAACAAGAACTTTCACGGGAGGTTCAATCTAAAAAACAGCAAATAGCTGAGGTACACAACAAGAATAAATACGATGCCGAAAATGACCTTGGCGGCCGCCTTGCCTCGGCGCTGCATCTCAAGCGCCTGGTCGTTGACTTTGCCGGCCTTCATGATGTTGGCCCGGGTTTCGTCGACCAGCGACTTCTGCACGGCCAGGGATTCCTTCTGCAACGCAATGGCCTCGCCGCGCAGGCGGTTGCCCTCCTGCAGCAGGGTTTCAATGCGGGCCAGCCGTTCCGAATCGTCCATCATCTCACCCTTGGGCTTCAGTTTTCGAGGGCCGCGTTGTGGAACACGTCCTGGGTGTCGTCCAGGTCTTCCAGCACGTCCAGCAGTTTTTGCATCTTGCGGGCGTCCTCGCCGGCGAGCTCGATCGTGTTGTCGGCGCGCATGGTGACTTCGGCGATCTCGGGCTTGAGGCCGGCGGCCTCCAGCGCGTTGCGCACGGCCTCGAAGCCGGTGTAGGGCGTGAGCACCTCGATGGCGCCGTCCTCATGTGTGATCACGTCGTCGGCGCCGGACTCCAGCGCCACTTCCATGACCTTGTCCTCGCTGGTGCCGGGCGCAAAAATCAGCTGGCCGCAGTGCTTGAACTGGAAGGCCACCGAGCCCTCGGTGCMCATGTTCCCGCCATTCTTGGAAAAGGCGTGGCGGATCTCGGCCACGGTGCGCACCTTGTTGTCGGTCATGCAGTCGACGATGATGGCCGCGCCGCCTATGCCGTAGCCCTCGTAGCGCACCTCTTCGTACTGCACGCCTTCCAGGCTGCCGGTGGCCTTGGCGATGCCGTATTTGACGTTTTCATTGGGCATGTTGGCCGCTTTGGCCTTGTCCACCGCCAGCCGCAGCCGCGGGTTGATGCCCAGGTCGCCGCCGCCCATGCGGGCCGCCACCATGATCTCGCGCATCACGCGCGTCCAGATTCGCTGGCGTTTTTCGTCCTGGCGGCCCTTGCGGTGTTGAATATTCGCCCATTTACTATGACCAGCCACGACGGAAACCCTTTATTCAATGCTTTTCGGTGATTAATTGATTTAATCTACAAMCCGCATTTTACTTTTTCACCCACCGCACACCCCCATGGCCGAAACCACCGCCCTCCCCCTGCTCATCGCCCGCAACGCCGACACCCAGTGCGAACTGCTGCCCGGCCTGGCGAACCGCCACGGYCTGRTSACCGGCGCCACCGGCACCGGCAAGACCGTSACGCTGCAGACTCTGGCCGAAAACTTCTCGAAAATCGGCGTCCCGGTCTTCATGGCCGACGTCAAGGGCGACCTGACCGGCATCAGCCAGGCCGGCACCATAGGCGCCAAGATGGCCGGCGTGCTCAAGGAGCGCGGCATAGACATCCCCGAATCGCTGGCCTGCCCGGCCACGCTGTGGGACGTCTTCGGCGAGCAGGGCCACCCGGTGCGCGCCACCGTCTCCGATATGGGGCCGCTGCTGCTGGGCCGCATGCTCAACCTCAACGAGACCCAGGCCGGCGTGCTCAACCTGGTGTTCAAGATCGCCGACGACGACGGCATGCTGCTGCTGGACCTCAAGGACCTGCGCGCCATGCTGCAGTACGTGGGCGACAACGCCAGCGAGTTCACCACCCAGTACGGCAACGTCAGCGCCGCCAGCGTGGGCGCCATCCAGCGCGGCCTGCTGCAGGTCGAAAGCCAGGGCGGCGACAAGTTCTTCGGCGAGCCCATGCTCAACATCAGCGACTTCATGCAGACCGTTGACGGCAAGGGCGTCATCAACAT
>NZ_JBFUBY010000104.1:0-13054 GCF_056405515.1 Polaromonas sp. P1_G2 | reverse complement strand
GGCGTCAACAGCACAAAGGCTGAAAACCCCACCAGGATGAATGGCCGCTTGGCGATGTCCCTGGCGATGTCGGCAAAGTCAAAGCCCATGTCGAACCAGCTGTAGCTCAGCAGGTGCACCACGACATAAAAATACGCGAAGAGCCCCAGCATGCGCCGAAAACGCGCCAGTGCCGGCGTGCCGCTGATGACACGCAGCGGCGTGACCGTCAGCACGATGCAGATAAAGCGCAGCGTCCAGTCACCGGTGGCGCGTATCAGCGCTTCAGCGGGATTGGCCCCGAGCTGGTTGGTGAAAGCGCCGTAGAACAGCCAGGCGAAGGGCAGCAGGCAAGCGATGAACAGCACCGGCTTGGCCGCTGGGTGCAGCAGCCACTTCTGCGTTGCCGCCTTGAGCGTGGCCATCAGAAATTCTTCTTGAGGTCCATGCCGGCGTAGAGCTGGCCCACCTGGGCTTCGTAGCCGTTGAACATCAAGGTCTTGCGCTTTTTGGCGAACAGGCCGTCTTCGCCGATGCGGCGCTCGGTGGCCTGGCTCCAGCGCGGGTGGTCCACGTTCGGGTTCACATTCGAATAAAACCCGTACTCCTGCGCCGCGGCCTTGTTCCAGGCCGTGCGCGGTTCCTTGTCGGTGAAGCGGATCTTGACGATGCTCTTGCCGCTCTTGAAACCGTACTTCCAGGGCAGCACCATGCGCACCGGCGCACCGTTCTGGTTGGRCAGCACTTCGCCGTACATGCCGAAGGCCAGCAGCGCCAGCGGATGCATGGCTTCGTCCATGCGCAGGGCTTCCACATAAGGCCAGTCCAGCACGCGCGAGCCGACAAAAGGCATGGTCTTGGGATCGGCCAGGGTGATGAACTCGACATACTTGGCGTTGCCCAGCGGCTCGACCTTTTTTATCAGTTCGGACAGCGAATAACCGACCCAGGGAATCACCATGGACCAGCCTTCAACGCAACGCAGGCGGTAAATGYGCTCTTCCTGCGGCGCAAGCTTGATCAGGTCTTCCAGCGTGAAGGTTTTGGGCTGCTTGACCAGGCCCTCAACGGCCACCGACCAGGGTTTGGTCACCAGGGTGTGGGCATTCCTGGCGGGGTCGGCCTTGTCGGTGCCGAACTCGTAGTAGTTGTTGTAAGTGGAGGCGTCTTTGTAGTCGGTGACCTTTTCCATGGTCGTGGCGCCGGCTACCGCCGATTTTCCGCCGGCCAGGGCCGCCAGCTTGCCGGGTTTTTGCACCGTCTGCGCCATGGCCTCGCGCCCCGCCCAGCTCGCCATGGCCGTACCCGCTGCGCCCGTGGCCATCAGCTTGATCAGGTCGCGCCGGCCCTGGTAAATGCCCTGCGGCGTGATCTCGCTGGGAACAATATGGTCGAAACCGCTGGCGTGGGTCTTGATGAGCATGAGAGCGTCCTTGAAAAAATCCGTTATGGCTTAGTCTGAATACGCGGCAGTTTCTTACACGGATTCAGCCAGGGGCTTTTACAAAGACTCCCCGCCGGCTACAAGGTTCCGTAGCTGTGCAAGCCCGAAAGGAACATATTGACGCCCAGGAAGGCAAACGAAGTGACCGCCAGCCCCACCAGGGCCCACCAGGCGGCGACCGTTCCGCGCAGGCCTTTCATGAGGCGCATATGCAGCCAGGCGGCGTAATTGAGCCAGACGATCAGCGCCCAGGTTTCCTTGGGGTCCCAGCTCCAATAGCCGCCCCAGGCCTCGGCCGCCCACAGGGCGCCCAGCACGGTGGCAATGGTGAAGAAAGCGAAACCGACGGCAATCGCCTTGTACATCACGTCATCCAGCACCTCGAAGCTGGGCAAGCGCGCGGCAATGCGTTTACGGCCCAGCAGGATGCCGGCGGCGATCAGCCCCGACACCGCCAGGTAACCGACCCAGTAATAGCTGCCGCCCACTTCGGCCGGCGACTTGCTGCGAAACACGATGGGCACGAAGCACAGCACGACACCCAGCAGCCACAGTGGCGTGAGCCGGTGCCACTGCTTTTCATCGGCCTGCTGCTTGATCAGGTAAGACAGCGACACCATGGCGGCCAGCGAGAACATGCCGTAGCCGATAAAGTTGGCCGGCACGTGCAGCTTCATCCACCAGCTTTTGAGGGCGGGCACCAGCGGCTGGATTTCATGGGCTTCACGCACCACGGTGTACCAGAGCAAAAAGCCGACCGCGGCGCTGACCACCAGCATCACAAAAGCGCCCAGCGCGCGGGTGTTGTACTGCGATTCAAAGTAGAGGTAGAAGGCCGCCGTCATCCAGCAGAACAGCACAAACACTTCGTACAGGTTGCTCACGGGAATATGGCCGACGTCGGCGCCGATCAGGTAGCTCTCGTACCAGCGCACCAGCGTGCCGATCAAGGCCATGCCGACGGCGACCCAGGCGATTTTGGAGCCCAGCGACTCCAGCGTGCCGCTCTGGCCTTTGGCGAACATGCCCAGCCAGTAAAAAATCGTGCTCATGAAAAACAGCACGCTCATCCACAAAATGGCCGACTGGCTGGACAGGAAATACTTGAGCCAGAACACCTGCTCGGCCCGCGCCAGGTCGCCCTGGTAGGAGGCGATGCCAAGCAGCGCAAAGACGCTCACCACCACCATCAGCACGCGCAGCGGCCGCCAGAACCAGCCCATGGCGATGGCCGCGGGAATAGCCGCCAGAAGGATGCCTTTTTCATAGACGTCCATGAAAGCGCCGTAGCGCACGAAGGCATAGAGAAAGCCGCCGGCGACCAGCGCGGCGAATACCCAGTCCAGCACATTGCGCCGGGCGAAATAGCCTTCGTTGAGGCTCAGCGTGCTGTCGCCGCCGCCGGCCTTCAGCGTGGTGGTGTTCACCGCCGTGGTGTTAATGGTGGAGGTAGTCATAAAGGCGCCTGCAACAGTTTCGTTTTCAACATCTCGAACTCCTTGTCGCCATCCAGGGTCTTGCGATTGGTGGACAAGGCCATGGTGGCCTGGCTGCAGCCAGCGGCTGATTCCGGCACTGAATCCACAACATTGTGATCCTTTGCCTGGCCGCTACCCGCGCCGCGCGGCGCCAGCCAGACCCAGACGCGGCGCTCACGCACATACAGCATGGCGAACACGCCCAGGATCAGGAAGGCGCAGCCCAGGTACACGATGGTTTTGCCCGGCGCGCGCGCCACCTGGAACACGCTGGCCTGGACCTGCGTGAAATCCTTGAGCTCAAAAGCCATGGGCGCCGGATAGAAATGGGCGTCCGACAGGCTCAGCACCATCTGCGACATGAAGGCCAGGGTTTTTTCGTCCTGCGCCATGGGCTTGAGCCCGGCCTGCTCGCGTGTCATCTGGGCCAGTTCGAACAGCGCGCCGTTGAGGATGCGGACCAGCACCTCGCCGGCGCGGTTGCGCTCGGCTTCGGGCACATTGGCTTCCATGAAGTCGGAAATCGCCTGCAGGCCGGCGGTCTTGCCCCCAGCCGCAGCCGGGCCGCCGCCGGCAAACAGCGCCAGCGCGCGCGAAGCCGAAGCTGCGAGCTGCTGCGCCAGTTCGGGCCGTTCACGGCCTATGGCCTGGCTGGCATAGCGCTTGACGGCCAGCTCGCGCTGGGCCGGGTTGGCCAGCGCGGCGCGCAGCCGCAAAAAGGTTTCCATGCCGCCTTCGGCATCGACCGGGATGCGCAGGTACTGGAAAGGGGCCGAGGGGGTCTCACGCACACCCATCAGGTAGACCGCCGGGCTGTTTTCGCCGGGGTCGGTCTTGACCGGCAGCATGTAGTTGTGGAACTCGCGAGCCTGGCCGGCGGAATCGCGCAGCTTGTAGCTCACGCTGGGCCCGACGTTGCGCAGCTCTTTTTGCGTGACCGTCTTGTTGGCCGCGCCCAGTCGCGAATCGATGGCCTGGTGCAGGTCGACCTTGCGCACGTCGGCGCCCGAGCCGCCCATGCTGCCGCCCGAGGCGAAGTTTTCCACGTTGATGACGCGCAGCGCGGTGTATTCGAGCGTCAGCTTTTCGGCGCTGTCGCCCTGCCCGTTGCTCAGGCTGCTGGTGCCGCCTATGGTGCCCTGGATTTCAAAGGGCTTGGTGGCCGCCGCCATGGGAATAGCCTTGAGCGTGACGCTGGAGCCGCCGTCGTCGAAGCTGGACTGGTAGATCTCGACGCCCTTGTGGCGGGCCGGGTGGTTGACCTCCACGCGCGCCGGGATTTTTTCGCCGGTTTCCTTGTCGTGGATGATGATGTCGCTGGCGAACAGCTTGGGCATGCCGGTCGAGTAGTACTCGACGATGAATTTTTTCAGTTCGATGGAAAACGGCAGCTCCTGCAGCAGCACACCGCCGGGCTGGTTCAGGATGGCGGTGCTGGACTGCGTGCCTTCGGCCACCAGCAGGTTGGCGCGGAAGGTCGGGTTGCGGTCGCTCAGGCGGTACTGCGCCGGCACGTCGGCGATCAAGCCGCCGCCGGTGTAAATGGATTTGCCGTTGAGCCACATCTGGCCGCGCACGATCATGTCGCCGTCCAGCAGGCCGCCCACGCACACCAGCACGATGGCGCTGTGCGCCGCGATATAGCCCAGCTTGTTGGCCGCGCCCTTCTTGGCGGCCACCATCCAGCCGTCGCCTTCGGGCGTGCGGCGCTGCTGCAGCTTGACCTTCCAGCCGCTTTGCACCAGCGTCTGGCCGAWGCGGCGCGCGGCGGCTTCGGGCGCTTCGGCCAGCGCGGCTTCGGCGCGGTGGCCGAAGGCCTTGAGGCTTTGCTCCCGGACGTTTTCCTTGAGCTGGTTCAGGTCCACCAGGATTTTGGGCGCGTTGCGCGCGATGCACAGCGAGGTGGAAATGACCAGGAAGGCCAGGATCAGCAGAAACCACCAGGCGCTGTAGACGGTGTTGAGGCTCAGCAGGCTGAAGGCCTGGGCCCAGAACGGGCCGAACTGGTTTACGTAGTTGCCCAGAGGCTCCGCCTGCTTGAGCACCGTGCCGATGATGGACGCGATGCAGATCACCGTCAGCAGCGAAATGGAAAACCGCATGGACGACAGCAGTTCCACCGACGCCCGCAAGCTGCGGGAGCCCCAATTGACCTTCATACCCTCGGTGGAAACTGTCATGCTTTAAATGGAACCGGATCGGGCTGGCGGCAGCCGGCAAAAGAGAAAAAAGAAAAAAGGCGGGCTTTCATCAGAAAGACCCGCCTTTGGTGTGATTGGTTTTAGCGGCTTGGGTTCAATACGGCAGTCGAACTGCRTGTATTTTTTCGGCAAAAAAGCCCGCCTTGCGGCAGGCCTCGCCTCAGCGCAGGCCGGCGATGTAGTCGGCCAGCGCGCGGATTTCGCGGTCGTTCAGCTTGGCGGCCACCTGGGTCATGGGAGCGCTGTTCTTGCGGCCRCCGTCGCGGAAAGCGGTCAGCTGCGTCACGGTGTAGTCGGCATGCTGGCCGCCCAGGCGCGGGTATTGGGAGGGAATGCCGGCGCCGGTCGGGCTGTGGCAGCCCGCGCAAGCGGCGATCTGGCGATCCTGCACGCCGCCGCGGTAGATGCGCTCACCGAGGGCGACCAGTTCCTTGTCCTTGGCAAAGCCGGTCTTGGCTTTTTTCGAGGTGGCCCAGTACGCGATGTTTTTCATGTCGTCGTCGGACAGCGCCGAGGCGAAGCCCTGCATGATGGGGTTTTTGCGCTTGCCGGATTTGAACTCCTGCAGCTGCTTGACCAGGTATTCGGGGTGTTGCTGCGCCAGCTTGGGGTTGGCGGGCGTGCCCGAATTGCCGTCGTCGCCGTGGCAGCTGGCGCACACGGCAGCAAAGCTGGCCCCGCCCTTGACCAGGTCAGGCTTGGCAACCTTGGCCGGGGCCGCTGCGGCAGCCGGGGCGGCGTCGTGCGCGGGGGCGGCTTCGCCGGCGGCAAACGACGACACGGCGGGCACGGCCAGCAAAGCGGCCAGGAGGGAAGTAACGAACAGCTTCATATCGGGGGTTTTAATTGGTTGGCGCACAAAACTTATAACTTTCTGATTTTACAATGGCTTCAGGGCACCCCCGATTATTCGGGTCTTGCCGCGGCAATCCGCCAGGGGCTCCCTGCCGGTTCACGGCCTCCCAAGCCCCGCCCACAGGGGCGCTGACCCCTTTCAACGCATGCCGCCGGCATGCAACCGACCTTCAGGGACCGCCCGACCATGACTTCCGCTTCCCCGTCCAAAACGCCCCCAATCGCACCCGGCACCCCCGATCCCAAGATCGCCATGGGCTGGCTGCACACGGCCAAGTTCCTGACCACCGCGCCCGAACTCAAGCACCTGCCGCGCGTCGACGTGCCTGAAATCGCCTTCGTGGGCCGTTCCAACGCCGGCAAATCCACCTGCATCAACACCCTGACGCAGCAGCACAGGCTGGCGTTTGCCTCCAAGACACCGGGCCGCACGCAAAGCATCAACCTTTTCAGCCTGGGCAARCAGGGCGTGACCGACGCGGTGCTGGCCGACCTGCCGGGCTACGGCTATGCGGCCGTGCCCAAGGAAGCCAAATACCGCTGGCAGCAGGTGATGGGCAACTATTTGCAGACGCGCGACAACCTCAAGGCCGTGGTGCTGCTATGCGACCCGCGCCTGGGCCTGACCGAACTCGACGAAATCCTGCTCGACGTGATCCGGCCGCGCGTCGAAGACGGCCTGAAGTTCCTGGTGCTGTTGACCAAATCCGACAAGCTCAACAAGACCGAGGCGGCCAAGGCGCTGTCCATTGTGCGACTGCAGGCCGGCGGCGGAGACGTCAAACTCTTTTCTTCGCTGAAGCGCCGCGGCGTCGAGGAGGTCGCCCAGCATTTGTGGGACTGGGCCCATCCGCCTGAAAAGCCGGCCAAGGCCGCCAGGGCCGCGCCTGAAGACGTGCCTGAAATCAACGATTAAGGCCGGGCGGCGCTTTCAGCCTTCAATAGAAAGCAGAGCGCAACGCCATGATTGAACCCAGTTTGCAGGCCCTGCCGCACGGCATCACCCTGTCCTGCCGCGCCAGCGGCGCCAGAGACCGGCCCGTGCTGATGTTTCTGCACGGTTTCCCTGAAGCCGCCTTTGTCTGGGACGGCCTGCTCGAACACTTCGCCCTGCCCGAAAACGGCGGCTTCCGCTGCATCGCGCCCAACCTGCGCGGCTTCGAGCAGTCCAGCGCGCCAACTGACGCCTCCGCCTATCGGCCCAAACACCTGGTGCAGGACATCGCCGCGCTGATAGCCCTGGAAGGCGGGCAGCTTGAATGCCTGGTTGCGCATGACTGGGGCGGCGCCGTGGCCTGGAATCTCGCGGCCGGCCAACCGGCCTTGATGAAAAAACTGGCCATCATCAATTCGCCCCACCCCGGCACTTTTTTGCGCGAACTGCAGCAGTCGCCGGTGCAGCAGGCCGCCAGCGCTTATATGAACTTCCTGATCCGCCCCGACGCCGAGGCGTTGCTGGCCGAGGACGACTTTCGCCGCCTCTGGGAATTTTTCACGCACATGGGCGCGGCCGACGGCCCGCACGCCTGGCTCACCGATGCACTGCGGGACCAGTACCGCGCCATCTGGCGCCAGGGCCTGACCGGGCCCTGCAATTACTACCGTGCCTCGCCGCTGCGCCCGCCCCGGCCCGGCCCGCCGCACAACGACCCGGCCGCGGCGGCCGTGACGATTCCGCGCCAGATGCTGGAGATCCACTTGCCCACGCTGGTGCTCTGGGCCATGGACGACATCGCCCTGCCGGCGGTCTTGCTGGACGGCTTGCAGGACTATGTGCCGCGCATGGACCTGAAGCGCATCGAGGGCGCGACCCACTGGATCGTCCATGAGCAGCCGGCGCTGGTGGCGGCGTATCTGGGGGATTTTTTGCGCTGACGGCCACGAGGCCGCGCCAACTCAATACAGCGAGGGATCGCCTTCAGGCCGGGTCTTGAAACGCTTGTGCACCCAGTAGTACTGCGCCGGCATGGCCTCGATGTAGTCGCGCAGCCGCTCGTTCATGAGCGCGGTGTCGGCCACCGGATCGTCGGAGGGGAAGTCCGTCCAGGCCGGCAACACCTGCACCTCGTAGCCGGTAGGGGTAATGCGCGGCAGCAGCGGCAACACCTTGGCACGGCCCAGTTTGGCGAAGCGCGACAGCGAGGGCACGGTGGCGGTGGGCACGCCGAAAAAAGGCACGAACACCGAATCGTCGGGACCGAAATCCATGTCGGGCAGCAAATACAGCGGCTGGCCTTCGCGCAGCGCCGCCACGATGGGCTTGACGCCGGCCGCGCGGCCGAACAGGCGTAAATTGCCGAAGCGCCGGCGCCCGCGCAGTATCCAGCGATCCACCAGCTTGTTGGACTGGTCGGTGTAGATCGTCGTGGAGGGCCGGGGCATTTGCAGCGCCACGGCGGTCCACGCAGCGTCAAGCCCCACAAAATGCGGCAGGAAAATCACAGTCGGCGCGTTGCCCGCGAGTTCTTCCAGCGCGCCCGTCAGGTTCACGCGCCGCTGCACCCAGGTTTTGGGCGCATGCCACAGCCACGCACGGTCCAGCCAGGCCTGCGCGAAGTACACAAAGGTCTGCACGTTCAGCCGGCGCCGCTCGTCCGCGGAAAGCGCCGGGAAGCACAGGGCCAGGTTGCTGTCCACCACACGCCGGCGCGCGCCCACCACGGCGTACAGCACCCAGCCGAGCAGCGTGCCCAGGCCGCGTGTCCACGAAAGCGGCACCAGGGCCAGCAGCTGCATAAAGAGGATGCCGCCGCGGGTTACCAGCCGGCCGGCCATCTGTCGGGCAGTCTTCAAAGCGGTGCTTCCTTGCGGGGTGTCTTGTAGCGCGCATAACCCCACAGGTACTGGCCGGGCTGGCTCAGCACGATGGCTTCAATGGCGCGGTTGATCTGCGTCACGGCCTGCAGCAGCTCGGCGCGGGGCTTGCCGGAATCGACCGGCTGAACGCCTTCGACCGCCGGCCATATCTTGAGGAAATAGCCCCGGCCGTGCGGCAGGCGCTCGCAGCTCTCCGGCAGCAGCACCGCCCCGCTTTGCAGCGCCAGCCGCGCCGCCAGGGTCATGGTGTAGGCCGGCTTGCCGAAAAACGGCGCCCAGACGCCCAGCCCCTCCGGCGGCACCTGGTCGGTCAGCAGCGCCACGGCCTGGTTGGCCTTGAGGGTTTTATGCATCAGGCGGATTCCGCTCAGCGAGGCCGGCACGACGGTGAGGTTGGCACGGTCGCGCGCCAGCCGCTCCAGCCGCGCCAGCCAGGCCTTGCGCGCCGGCCGGTAGATGGCGGTGATGGGTCCGTAGAGTTCGGCCAGGGCCTGCGGGCCCAGCTCGAAACTGCCGCAGTGAGGACCGAAAAAAATCACCCCGCGGCCTTGAGCGAATGCCTGCTCCGCGTGGGCCTGGCCTTCCACCCGCACATTGCCCAGGCAGGACTCCGAGGCCGGCCGCATCCACAGCTTGGGCAGTTCGGCGATAAAACGCCCGGCTTCCGCAATCGCCGGTCGGGCCAGCTCAAACGGCAGGCCGGCCTGCGCCACATGGGCCCGGAACTGCGCGCGGTAGCGCGGGCTCGCGGCCCAGACCAGCCAGCCCAGCGCAGCGCCAAGCGCATGCAGGGCGGCCAGCGGCCAGAGGGCGAAAAAACGGAATAACCAGGACATTAAGCGGGCAAAAGGGGTATTGAAGGGCCAATCCAGCCCAAAACAGGCTGTCTTATAATGAAGGCTGTCGCTGAGTTACTGAACAACTTGCAGGGCGACATTAAACCAAACTGCTAAAGCGTTCGCCGAAGCACCCCAGCCGGCAACGCGCCGACAAACTTCATGGAGTGTACGCAATGGCGAACGATTTTCTCTTTACTTCCGAATCCGTCTCCGAAGGCCATCCCGACAAGGTTGCCGACCAGATTTCCGACGCGATTCTCGACGCGATTTTTAAACAGGACCCGCTCTCGCGCGTGGCTGCCGAGACCCTGACCAACACTGGCCTGGTCGTGCTGGCCGGCGAGATCACCACCAACGCGCACGTCGACTACATCCAGGTCGCGCGCGACACCATCAAGCGCATCGGCTACGACAACACCGAATACGGCATCGACTACAAGGGCTGCGCCGTCATGGTCTGCTACGACAAGCAGTCCAATGACATCGCCCAGGGCGTGGACCACGCCAGCGACGACCACCTGAACACCGGCGCCGGCGACCAGGGCCTGATGTTCGGCTACGCCTGCGACGAAACGCCCGAGTTGATGCCCGCGCCGATTTATTATGCGCACCGCCTCGTCGAGCGCCAGGCCCAGCTGCGCAAGGACGGCCGCCTGCCTTTCCTGCGCCCCGACGCGAAAAGCCAGGTCACCATGCGCTACGTGGACGGCAAGCCGCACAGCATAGACACCGTGGTGCTGTCCACCCAGCAYAGCCCCGACCAGAGCGAAACCGCGCACAAGATGAAGGCTTCTTTCAATGAAGCCATCATTGAGGAAATCATCAAGCCGGTGCTGCCCAAGGGCATGCTGACCAAGGACACCAAGTACCTGATCAACCCGACCGGCCGCTTCGTCATCGGCGGCCCGCAGGGCGACTGCGGCCTGACCGGCCGCAAGATCATCGTCGACACCTACRGCGGCGCCTGCCCGCACGGCGGCGGCGCCTTCAGCGGCAAGGATCCCAGCAAGGTGGACCGTTCGGCCGCTTACGCCGCCCGCTACGTCGCCAAGAACATCGTRGCGGCCGGCCTGGCCCGCCAGTGCCAGATCCAGGTGGCTTACGCCATCGGCGTGGCCAAGCCCATGAACGTCACGGTCTACACCGAAGGTACCGGCGTGATCTCCGACGAAAAGCTTTCGGCCCTGGTCAACGAGCACTTCGACCTGCGCCCCAAGGGCATCATCCAGATGCTGGACCTGCTGCGTCCCATTTACGAAAAGACCGCAGCCTATGGCCACTTCGGCCGCGACGAACCGGAATTCACGTGGGAAAAGACGGACAAGGCGGCCGCGCTTCGCGCGGCTGCGGGCCTGTAAGGCCCCGAGCGAAGCGAGTTTGTCCGGCTTTCAGCGCAGGCTAACTTCGCATCGCGAAGTTAAGGGCCGAAGGCCCGCGCCGAAGCTAAAGAACTGATAAAGCTCAAGCGCTGCGTGCAGCGGCGGGCCTGTAAGGACCGCGGAGCGAAGCTCCTCTTGAGCTTTGGGGACCGCTCGTATTGCGCAGCAATGTGATGCGGTCACCACAAGGCAGCTGCGTTGCGTGCGGYGGCGGGCCTGTAAGCCCCACACAACAAGACCGGCGGCAAGGCGCGGCGTCCTACGCCGCACCTTGCCGAATACCGGCACCATAGAGCCACCTCCGGGTGGCTTTTTCATGCCTTGCCGAGAGGGCCGGCCTCCACAATTTTGGGCAGCGTGCGCCGGCCGGCGGCACCATTCGAGAACTTCCACGAAAGCTCCCATGCGAAGCACTCCCCACAAAATGGCCGTCAACATCGCCTGTGCCCTGGTCGCCGTGCTCACGCTGATCGGCATCAGCGAGCTGTCGTACCTCCGATCCATGGAGGCGATGGACGAAGTGGCCAAGGCCCACGTCGCGCGCAGCCATGTGCAGCGGCTGCTGCGCGATGTGCTCGACGCGGAAACCGGGCAGCGCGGCTACCTGTTGACCGGCGACACCATGTACCTGGAGCCCTACAAGGCCGCCATCGCGGACATCAGCCAGACGCAGGATCAGCTGCGCGAGTTGCTCGCCATGCGCAAGGACCAGGTCGACACGCTGTCGACGCTGGGGCGGACGGTGCAGCGCAAGCTGGCCGAAATGGACCTGTCCATCCGCATGAAGAACGAGGGCAAGGACGATGCCTGGCGCTTTGTCCTGACCACGGAGGTGGGCAAGGAGCAAATGGACATCATCCGCAACGGCGCCGCCCGGCTGGTCACCGAGACCAACCAGGAGACCACCAACGGCTACACGGAAGTCCGGCACTCCCTGCTGCTGACGCGTATAGGCATCACCCTGGTGGCAAGCGTCGCTTTTATCGCCTTCTGGCTGTATCTGCGCCAGACGGCCGCATTGGAGCAGGCCGGGCAGCGCCAGCAGCTGGCCTTGCAGGCCGAGCGCGACCTGCTGGGCGTCCAGATCAGGGAACGCACCAGCCGCCTGGCCGAACTGGCCACCCACCTGCAGCAGATCCGGGAAGAAGAAAAAGGCCACCTGGCGCGCGAACTGCACGACGAACTCGGCGCCCTGCTCACGGCGGCCAAGCTCGACGTCGCGCGCATCAAGGCCAAGCTTTCCGGCGACAACGGCGACCTGCCCGCCCGCATCGAGCACCTGATCGAAACGCTCAACAGCGGCATCACCCTGAAGCGGCGCATCATTGAAGACCTTCGGCCTTCCTCACTGTCCAATCTCGGGCTGGTGCCGGCCCTGGAAATCCTGACGCGCGAATTCGCCCAGCGTTCGGGCCTGAGCATCGCCACCAACCTTGAGCCCGCGGCCCTGGACGAAACCATCCAGCTGACGGTTTACCGGCTGGTGCAGGAAGCGCTGACCAATATCGCCCGCTATGCGCAGGCGCAGAACGTGGACATCAACCTGCTGAGCTACAAGGACTACATCGTGGTGACGGTCCACGATGACGGCCGGGGTTTCGACCCGCTGGCCGTCCAGGCCTCAAGCCATGGCCTGCAGGGCATGCGCCACCGGGTGGAAGCCTCGGGCGGGCGCCTTGACATCAACGCCACCCAGGGCACGACCATCGCGGCCACGCTGCCCCTGACGGTGCTGCGCAAGGCGGCGCACCAGGGGTGAGGCCGGCCACCGCTGAACAAATTCAGCCGCGCGTGTAAGGCGTCTTCCCGATATGCGGGGTGTTGCCCAGTTCTTCGGACGGTTCGCCATCGGCCTTGGGCTGGGGAAGGGTTTTGTTGGTGCCCTCCTTGCCGAATTCATCCGAAGCCTTCTTGCGGGGCGGGCCCGCAGGGGTCTTTGTACCGCCGGTCCGCCGGTTCCCCGGCTCCGGACTGGATCTGCTGCTCATTTCCCTCTCCCGGACACAGAAGTGGCGAATTCCATGGAATCCATCAGGTGACAAAACTGCTGCCGGCCGGGATG
>NZ_JBFUBY010000103.1:0-13055 GCF_056405515.1 Polaromonas sp. P1_G2 | reverse complement strand
CCGTAGCCGTAGCGGCTCGCGCGGTTTTCGCTGTTGTCCCAAGGCTTCTTGTTGATCGTGACATGTCCCGCATCGGCGAACAGCGCGCCTTCCACGATGGAGTTGCCGACAACGCCCAGGGTCTTGCGCAGCTCCAGGCGCGCCAGCATGCCCTGGTCGCCCGCGGCTTCGCCGGCCGGGTAGGCGCGCACGCCATTGGAGCCGCCCAGGCTCATTTTTTCCGACGCGTCCAGGTTCTTGTCGGCGTACTGCGCGCTGACCGAGCCCAGCAGGGAGAAACCGCCGCCCAGCGGCTGTTGGCGGCTGAAGGACAGGTTGAGTTTTTTGTAGTCGCCGGCCGCGTTCGCCGTGAAACGGTCCAGCGCGGCATCGTTGGGGGTTTCCTTTTTCAGGTGGCCCATGCCCAGGCGCGCACTCCAGCTGTTGCCGGCCGCCGCGCCCGTCCATTCGTCGCGCCAGTCGCCGGACAGGCCGGCACTCAGCACCTGGGCGGACTTGTCGACGGTGGTGCCGCTGGTGGTGTCCTGGAAATGCCGGTATTCCGCCGCCACCGACAGGTTGACGTTGGCGCGCCGGCTGCGCAGCAGTGCGGCGCTCAGGAACAGGGTGCTGATGCGGGCTTCGCCGCTGGCCTGCACTTCCTTGAGGTTTTTGCCGATGTTGTATTGCAGACCCGCGAAGTTCGCGCCGACCGTCAAGCCGGTCGTGCCCAGGGGCTGCTGGTAGCCGACGCCGGCGATGCGCAGGCCTTCAAAGGTCTGCTGCGTGTTCAGGCTGAAGCTTTCGCCCATGCCCAGCGTGTCGTTGAGGTTCAGGCTGACGGACAGCCGGTTCGCGCCGGTGTAATAGCTGCCGCCGTTGTCTATGCTCACGCGCGAGGTGATCGCGCCCATCTCGCTGAGCTTCACGATGATGTCGGTGGCGCCCGGCTGCGCCGATGGGCGCAGCACCGCCTTGACCGACACGCCGGTGATGTCGGACAGCCGCAGCAGCGTGTTTTCCAGGTCGAGCTCCTGGATCACCTCGCCCGGCCGCAGCCCCGCGAGGTGGCGATCCACCAGGTCCCGGTTCAGGCGCACGCTGGCGTCGGGTTCGGCCGTCACCCGGCCGATGACGCCTTCACGGATGCCGAGGGCGACCACGCCGCCCTGTATTTCCTGCGCGGGCAGGTAGGCGCGCGCCACCAGGTAGCCCTGGGCGCGGTAGTAGGCCGTGATTTTGGCGGCGGCTTTGCCCAGCCCGGCGAAGTCCAGCTCACGGCCGACAAACTCCTGCAGTTGCTCCTGCAGCATGGAGGCCGGCAGGGAGCGGTTGCCGCTGAGCACAAAGCCCGTGACCTGGATGCCCGGCCCGCCGGCGGGCAAGCCCTGGCCTTCATCGCTGCCCTCCGTCTCTTTCTCGATGCGCGCGGGGCGCTGCACCGCCGCCGGCGCGCCGGTGCTTTCCGTGGGCGAGAGCTGCTGGCGGTTGGCGTCAAACAGCGTGCCGGCGCTGGGCGGCGTTTGCGCATGGGCGGTGAAAGGCGCGGCGGCCAGCATCGCGCAAATTTGCGATGCGAGGATTTTTCGCCGGGGCGCGGCAAGGCGTGAGAATTCCATCATGGTGTTCGTCTTCTGTCTTGTTGTTCTGTTTGCGCCTAATTGCCGGCGGCCGGGAAAATTTTTCCGGCGACGTCGCGCGATTCAAAAATGTCGGCAGCCTCGTGGCCCGCTTTCGGCACGACCATGACCTCGCGCGTCACGGGTGTCTGCCACTTCCGGGCCAGAAACTGTTCGTAGCGCAGGTAATTCCTGTGCCGGTCCAGCCGGTCCGTGCCCTGCATGGCGGCGCCGCAGGATTTGTCGAGCGACTCGTAGGCGGGGTCGTTGTCCTCCGCGCCCACCAGGTAGAGGACGTTGCGCGCCGCATAACGCTTGAACAGCTGTTCGCCGTCCAGGCCCTGGCCGTAGGGAACCATGTTGGCCAGGCCATAGCGGAAGTTGTTGTAGCCGGGGCACAGGACGCTGGTCACCGGCTTGAAATCCCCGCCCTCGGGACGGCTGGGGTCCAGGTACAGGTAGGAAGACGGGCTGGAGACCACATAGCGCACGCGGATGCCCGCCTTGCGCAGCGCCTCCTCGCTGTTGTTCAGCACGGCATAACGCTGCATCAGCTGCCCGCCGGCCGAGTGGCCTATGAAGACGATTTCCTTGAGCAGGGGGAAACGCTTGCCCGTGCTCAGGTAGCGGGCGATGTCGTCCAGCACGCCGCAGGAATTGATGGCTTCCTTGCCGCGGGAGTCCTGGCACTGCATCCAGTTGCCGCCGCGCCAGAGCGGGATCTTGCCGTCCGGCGACGGGTCCGACGCCGTCAGGAAATGGGGCACCAGCAGTAAGGTGCTGGATGCGTCGAGTTGCGCGGCCTTGAGCAGGCCCTGGCCCACGCCAAAGTAGCGGTCGGCATCGCGCTGCACACCATGCACAAAAATGACCGCGCGGCGGATGCCGGCGTCCGGCCGGTGCATGTCGATGTTGGCGTAGACGGCGAAGGGATACGCGGCGCCCGCCGTTTCCAGATCAATCACCTGCTCCCGGGGCTGCTCGCCGGCGGCTTTTTCCGCTGCGGCAAAAAGACGCGCACAAAAAAGCGCCAGGCCTATTGCCACGATTACTTGTAACCATCTATTACTGATGCACGTCATAGCTGATCCCATCTTGTCGAAATTCGAATCAGAAAGGCTTGACGCGTCGTGTACGAATGCCCGGTTTCCGGGTAGATGCAACACAAATGGATTACAAGTCCAGCGTTCCTTCGCGACCTTCTGTTTGGCTACGGGAGAGGCGGTTTGTAACAACCTGCTAATCCCGGCGCCGTTTTTCGCGATTCTAGGAACGCATTTGCAGCATGTAAAATATCTTGATTCGCGTTATTTGATACTTTTAAAGTATTCATCTGGATGCCCTCCGCCATCCAGCCATCTGCCGCAAGGGCTTGAAGGCCATGTCGCGGAACGCCCCAACTCCGGACAACCGGCTCGCCGTCCCAGGCTTTTGGCGGAGCGCTCCGGCCCTAGACCTGCACAGCTTTAGCCTTGGCCACCTCGTGCCTCAGTTGGTCGAAACCGGCCGCCGACACGGTCTCCGCCTAGCGGTCGGCGATGTCACCGAATCTCGCCATCAGCGCCTCAGGATGGCATTCATAGTCGGCAAGAAAAATACCCTGAGTCATGGTGATGTGCCCGCCCAAAACTGCCGGTGCCCGCCAGCGGCCCTGCGCTTTTTTGAAAGATTGTTCGAGGTGGAGTTCAGCGTCATCGCGCCGCATGGGCACCCTCTCACGTGCGCGCGCAAAGTCGACTGGCAGCAGCTCGCGCGCGAGCCCTGAGTGATGCCCGCCAAAACCTCGATGGCATGTCGCGTGATTGAAGAAGCTTTATGCAGGCCGGCCTGAGCATCGCACCGACCACAAGCTCACGCCAGGCGCAAAGCCTGGGGCAGGTCAAATCACTGAAGGTGTCGCCGGCGATCCCGCCGTCGCCTGTGGAGCTGATTTATCGCGGTGCGGTGGCGAACCCGAGGGTTGAATTGCTGCGTGAGGCGCTGGGGCTGTCCCTGGAACCACAATCGTGCCGCTTTTGGAAGCATAACCGTGCCGCTAGTGGCCGAACCGCGTAATCGCCCCTGCTCGCCTAAGACTCTGCCAAAGCCGTCGCCGATGGCAACCCTTATTTGCTGCACGGCAAATAAGGGGGCTATCGCCAGGTCGAGAACGGCGCGCCTAGCAAGGCAACGTGGCAAAAAATGCGTCAGCTAGCAATGGTATTAGCCTGCACCCGAAGCATCTGGTGCTGAATTGCGGCGAAGCCTGCTTTTCTTTCATCGGATCTTGGCCCACCCTTCGTGAGCGAATGCTGCTCCCGAAAGAGACCTTCGACTTGGTCGCGGAAGGCACTAGTTTTATGGAGGAGTATTAACTCTCCGAGCTACCGTTACGCTCTGCCCGACATTCATGATGAATCTCCTCCAATTAGAGGAGGCGATCATTTTCCTCCGCGAGGCATGATCACACCAGAGGCAGTGTTTCATTACGGGTGCAGATAATCGGATCGAGGGCCGACAGCAACTCTGTCCAAGAATCCACATAGCGACAGAGTAGGTGTAAATCTGAAGCATGTTTCCTCTCTCCGCCAATAAGATCGAAGATTGCCTGTTGAATTCCACTGAAGTCTGACCCGAGTTTTCCATCGAATTTTGACCCACACTCTTTGTGAGCAGAAGGTGCTCACGATGTGGATAAGTTCTTGGTTTTCTCCTTTTTGGGCTGAGTCTTTGCAGAGCTGTTTTTGAATCGATAGCTGTCGTTTCCAGTCTCAAGGATATGACTGTGTGGATCTGCCTCAAAGTGCGCCGCTGTTTCCGCGATTTTGTTGCCTCGATCACTAGCCAGGTGGCCAGCTTCTCGGCGTAGGGATCGAGCTTGCTAGGGGTTGCCCGCCTTTGGTAGCTGGGCTCGCTCTCTTCCGATCGCAGGTGCTTCTTCACTGTGTTGCGAGCCAGGCCTGTACGCCTTGAAATCTCGCGGATGGACATCTGATCTCGCAATGCCCAACGTCTGATGACATTCAATGTCGCCACGTCTATCACTCCTAATTTCCCCCTGCTTTTAAAACAAGCAGGGTAGTGCCTACGTGGGTCAGTTTTGGATGGAAATTACTGCGCTAAGTGGGTCAGATTTCGATGGAATTCAACAGCAACAGCGCGCCAAGACGAATCATTGCGTCACGACAGGGATTTTTGGCCCAGGCGATTTGTGCTTAATAGCCCGGACACATCACGTCGGCTCATCTGAAGTCACGCTAGGTCGTAGCTATCCATCTGGGCTCATGGAGAATATTTTCTTACTGTTGCTATGTACCCACGGCTAGTGATTAACTTTTGCACCAGCGTTGCCGGAATTGATGAGGTACCCTTTAATTTTTCTGCCATGCGGCCGGGAAATTCTTTTTGGAGCCGACATGGCGCGAACCATCTATGACAAACCCACCCGGGTGCTGCTCAAAGACATGCTTAAGGACTGGGGACTTAAACCAGGCCAGGTATTCACGACGGCGCGCGCCATCGAGTGGTTTGCAAAAAATTACCCCAAACTGAAGGCGGGCAGTATCCGTGCGCACTTGGTCCAGGCCGCGACAAATGATCGCAGCCGGCTTCACCACCCGGCCACGAACGAGACCGATGACATTTTGTTCAAGGTGGACTCGGGCCAATTCCGCCTCTACGAGCCCGGGAAGGATCCAGCGCCCATACACGAAATGGTTGAGGGCGACGTAGCGCGCCAGGAAGCGTCTGTCCTGGCCGACGAGGAAGAGGGTGAAGAGGCTGCGCCTGGCTCTTCGGAGTTTCTGCTTGAGAAGGACCTGCAGCGCTATCTTGCTGAAAACCTAGAGTGCATCGAGCCCGGGCTGCGGCTCTATGAGGATGAAGACATCAGCGGCATTGAATTCGAGGCCGGCGGTGGTCGGCGCATCGACATCCTGGCGCTGGACAAGTCCGGCGCTTTCGTTGTCCYGGAGCTAAAGGTTTCGCGCGGCTATGACCGCGTCGTCGGCCAGCTGCTGCGATACATGAACTGGGTCCGCAAGGAGCTGACTGAACCTGGCCAGCGCGTACGCGGCATCATTGTCTGCCGCGCTATCTCTGACGACCTACGCTTGGCTTGCGCCAGCATTAGGGATGTCGAGCTTTGCGAATACAAGCTTTCTGTCACTGTCTCCAAAGTGCCGCAGCTCCAGATCCCGGGCTGACAGGATGCCGTCTGACCCAGTGCCCCATGTCCGCAAGGACTGGTGGAGTCAGCTCCAGTTATGGGACAACTCAAACTATCCCTAGAAGCATAACCGTGCCGCTTTTGGAAGCATAACTGTGCCGTTGGACCAAAAAACCATCCGCATCCGGCTACCACTTCGAGTCGCTGATGCTGCTCTCCCCTAAATGGGGGATGGCGTCAAACACGCTGAATAGGTAGGCTTCTGCCAGAGGACATCCGCATCGAGGCTAGTGGCAAGAATTGACGTCGCGTGTCCTCCATGCAGCCGACAACAACCAGCATGTCGCGCAGCGTGGGCTATGAAGTTCCATGGTTGCGGTTCACGCGCAGCGCTTCTACGGGCTTTGGCCCGAGCTTTTGGCGAAGGAAGCAATGCCTCGCCCCCGATGTTTGATCGACCGCCCGAGGAGAAATCATATGCAGAACGCAGTCGCTTTCGCCAACAACGACATCATCATGGTCGCATGGAGCTATGGGCGGGCGCCCGAAGGTTGTATGGGTTTTGCGGTCTACCGCATCGGTAATGACGGTAAGGTAACTCCACTGCCCGGACAGGCCAGGTTCAAAGGGGTGACGCCCAAGAAATGGACGACAGAAGAGTTGCCGGTCCAGAAGTTCTACTGGAAGGATCCGTACGCTCGCCTGGAGGCTGAACGCACTGGCCAGCGCACCTTCCGCTACAGGATCGTGCCGATGGAAGGCAAGCCGGGTAAGCTGGCGCCCATGCCTCATCTGGCGGTGCTCACTACCAACGAGGTGGAGATCACGCCGGTTCTGGAAGATGGGCTGCGCGTTTACTTCAACCGCGGACTAATTTCCACCCAGCGTGTCGCACGCGCGCTCGGCGCGAAGAATATGAAGGATTCGCTGATCGAGCAGGTGTCCAATCCCGAGAGCAAACTACGGGAGAGCCTGTCTGGCGACATGGTAGAGGCGATCGAGGAATTTCTTGCGCGCGCCGACAAGAGTGGAAAGATCTACGCTGCGCTCTATGAACTTAAGGACCCGCAGCTCATCGAGTGGCTTTCTGGGCTGGGCCTGCGTCTGCACATCATCTTGGGCGACTCCAAGGAGGATGAAGAAGTTCTAGACAGTAAGGGCAAGCGCGTCATGGTGACAAACGCCAAGACTGGCAAGACCAAAGCCAAAACCGTCAAGGTGGACGGCAATGAGTATGCGCGCGAGACCCTCACCAATTCGGCAAAAGAAATCCACGATCGAATCATGCCCAGTGGCCGCATCGCCCACAACAAGTTCCTGGTGTACGTAGATTCCAAAGGTAAGCCGAAGGCGGTCCTGACGGGTTCAACGAACTGGACCAGCACCGGGCTCTGCACCCAAACCAACAACACCATCGTCATCGATAACGAGGACGTGGCAAAGCGCTACCTGGCGTATTGGAAGCAGTTGGCGAAAGACACGGACCAGGCCCAGGGCGAGCCCAAGAGCCTGCAGGGCATCACGCTTCGCACTTGGAACGCTGAGGGCGTGGATATCCCACTGGACGATGGCGTTGCGCTGTCGAGCTGGTTCTCTCCGAACACGCCCAAGGCGCGCAGCACGAGCGCCAAAGCTTCGGAAAAGCGACCGGCGGACATGGAGGAACTGGCGACGCTCATCAGTCAGGCGAGCCACTCGGTGCTGTTCCTGGCGTTCTATCCCGGCAGCCCGAGCCTTGCCAACTGGACTGCCCAAGCTGCGCGCGCTAACAAGAATTTGTTTGTACGCGGCTGCGTCACCAACAAGTCAGCCTCCGAGGGCTTCTACTACGAACTCAAGGGCATTACGCCGCCCGCGAAGGTGAAAGGCCAGAAGAATCCGCCGCCCCTGCAGGATCCGCGCGTATTCGGAGCCGAGGCCTTCGACTCCAAGGTGCCCGATGGCTGGAAGAAGGAGATTCTCAAGGCCGGCTTTGCCATCATCCACGACAAGATCGTCGTGATCGATCCTTTCGAGGATGACTGCGTGGTTGCCACAGGTAGCCACAACTTGGGGCACAAAGCGTCATTCGACAACGACGAGAACTTGCTCATTGTCCGCGGCAACAGGAAGCTGGCGATGGCCTACGCTACGCACGTATTGGATGTTTACGATCATTTCTCTGCGCGCTACTGGTTTAAGCGCCTGGGCGGCCAGAAGGACGCGCTGGAACTACAGAGCAAGCCAGAGCTTTGGCTGGGCAAGTACTACGACGCGAAGGGGCGGGTGAAGAATCCGCAGCTTAAGTTCTGGATGAACGCAGCGGTTGGATGATGAACGGCCGGCAACAGCCGATTTGCAGACTGGCTGCGCTAGGCCAAGCAGATATGGTGCGGCTGGCGGGGAACTACCCCGTATTCAGGCACACAGCGCAAACCCGCATGAAATAAGGCTTCGAGAAGATTGCGATTAGGATTGTGGCACAGCGATGTGGAACAGTTTGTGGAACAGTCGCAGAATCGGGAGTTCCTGTGAAATACCTGCCAATAGCCATAAGACAACTTGAGTTTGCCCTAGAGCTTTTAAATCGTGTCGAACAGGGCACCCTCGATGATGTGGCTTTGGACTACCTACGCCCTGCAAGCGCATTTGACCCCAATGGAGACCTGCAAGGTTTTGTCGAATGTAATGTTCGTATCACCTTCGGAGCGGCGGCCATCACCCTTGATCGGTGCCGAATTGAGGCTGGACTACCCTTGCCCGATCCCATCCAAACGGAGGTCGATGAATGGGTGGCGCTGGTGTACCAAGTGAGAAACGCATTCGCCCACGACATTGCGGAGCCTGTTTGGGAAATCCGTCGAAATCACCATCGCCGCCAGTACGCGGTTGCTGGAGTTACCGCTGATCTTCGGCAACTGGACGGCTCGCCCTTCGACTTTGCCGCCGTAGGGGGCGCACAAGCGATGCTGCGACTTGCCGACTTTGGAGCAGAGAGGGTTTTTCGGCACCAGTACCAAGCAATTCACGGGGAAGCATACAAGTGGGTCGTGGTTCCGCTGTGAGATAACGCGGGGATCAAGACGGACTCCATATGACGTAGATGATGTTTAGGCCACGCTCTGCTTACGGTGCAATCGGGAGACGGCTTAGCAAAGTCCTCCAAGAAAAAATGAGGCCCCTCACGACCACCACCCTATCTCTGCTGCCCATCCGACCTTTTACGAATTGCTCATGGGGTGATGCTCGGTCTTTATCCGGGTATGGTCACCAGGCAATCCCTGAATTGGGTTCTCCAGATACCATGAAGGCCCGACGCATCAAGAACGTATACCCGAGATGGCAGTTCCCGACATGCTCACACATGGCTCGGCCTGATCGGTCCTTCAGCCCTCAAAATGGCCGCTGTCCCAGGGGTGGCAGAGGGATATTGACGTCATGTAGCTCCCGCACGAGGCGCTTAAGATTTTCACCGTGCTCTGGCCCATCCGATAGATCAATATACATTCGCGCCGCGAGTTCATCTGGTAGCTGGCGTGGGTAWTTCATCTGTCGAATGATGGGAATGAATTTCGCGGTGCCAACTTCCCTCATCATCTGCGCGGTCACCAACATCTGCTCGTAGCCCACGCCGCCTTGTCGCTGCTGCGCCTTCGCTACATATGTTTCGGTACAAACCATCAAAACACGGTCACTTTCTCGGACACTCCTCGCCATAAAATTGGCCAAGTCCTCGCCAAGTCGCACATGCCACTGGTCGAGAGTCACTTCGATACCGCCTTGCCTGAGCGCAACGGCTAGCTGAGTCACCCATGCCCTGTGCTCCGGGGAATCCCAAGAATAAGAAATGAACACGCGAGGAGGACGCTGCAACGCTTCCAGTGCGCCGGTAGCCATCAATCCCGCACTGTGCAATACGTGCGCAAGGTCAACGTTCTTCACGGCCCAGTGGCTGCGATTTACCTCCCACTTCTGATCGATATCAAGCTCCGGCAATAGTTTCATGAAAGTCGCATGCGGGATGGGCGCGACACTTGCATCAAAAGCGAAGGTGAAAGCGAACGCACTTTGTCGCCGGTCGATGGCGGTGATTCGGCCCACATAGGCCGGTGCATCCACATACCTCTCATAAGCAAAGAGTGTCGGCAAACCCAACAGTGCCTGCAGCGCTTGATCATCTAGCGCCTCGAATTGCTTTTTGATGTGCGCATGCGTGTACTCGAACATACGCGCGTATTCCATGACCCAAGAAGTACCTGTCCAAGCCTGCTCATTGCCTGACATCAGTAGGTTATAAAAACCTTTCAGAATTCCCATAGTCAGTTACCGAGTGAGTTAAGTACAGTGGATTTCGCATGATAGTTGCTCGATAGCCCTTTTGCCCTCTCGGCCACCCGTAGTGCTTTGGAGGCCACCCGAGCCCACCGGCGCTGTGAGCTGTTGGGCTAGCTGAATGGTCTCGTAGCTATCGGTCGTCCTCTGGTTGCGGTTTTGACTTCGCATACTAGGCGGAATAAACGTTTTATTCAGAAAATGAACAGATGCTCCAAGACATAACCACTCCATGTCTGGGAGTCRTATAGTTAAGTCGAGAGTGTCTTTCTCACTGAGTACTACGCAGGCGATACCTCAGTGGAAACTTTAGCGTCATAAGACCGCCTACTAGCTACCTATTAGGTGACTACAAGGTTACCTATAGGTACCTTACTTCCCCTGCCGGGGGCTGGGGGCTAGGGGGAGGGTTTAGATCACATTTAGACCGTAAAAACCGGCCAAAGTCTTTGATTTCATTAGCGATTTAACGCGTTCAAGACGGCTGATCGCCTACTCCCAGAAGAATATGCTTGGCCACGCCCCAGGCTGAACCACGGACAGCGTATGCACGTTCGCACGGTGCGGCAGGGAATGGCGCAAGGACTCACCGGCATATCTACTTGGGCGAGTCATATTGCCGCCTGGGTGGCCTCATTGAGGGCTTGCAGGGGGGCCTCGATCATCCGAAGACTTCCAAGCCGAAGGTTCTCGAACCTGCCCTGATCGGGGAAGCTCAAGCTCAGATAGGTGCCGGGCAATATGTCGTGCGGCTCCACCGCGTCGAACAAGAACACCAGTGATCCAGCTGCGTCCTTGCTCAGGATGTGGCGTACACACGCGCCGGAGGTGAACTCGCACGTAACCCCCTCAAGTTCCAGCAGCGACTCGTGCTCTCCGGGCTTCATCAACTTGGCAACCTTCTCAACGAGTTTCTTGGAATAAGGGTAGTCCTCCGCACTGACCTCCTTGGCAGACGGCATGCGGTCCCACAACTGTCGTGCCGCTTTGTAGACCTCCTCGTGTTCGTAGCTGGTCATGGCTTCCACGTTGTCATCAATGAAGGTCACGCGCTCAACTTGGGCAGAGTTGATCGCCACCCACTTGTTGTTCAGGGCCTCGAATTGGAACCACGGGGCAGATTTGACGAAGCCGCACCCTGCATCCCCCAACTCCTGCTCAATGCGTTGCATGGTGCCGTGCGTCACAGGGTAATAGCGGGCATCGCTTTCGGGTGCCCCAACAAAATGGATGCAGACATCGCCGAAGGGAAGCGACTCGTTTTCCTCCATTGAGGTTCCCTTGCCAAGGCGCTGAGTCATCTCTGATGTGCCGTCTTGAGGCAGGAAATACTCCACCTGCGCTCCCATACTGACCGCGAGGTCTTTTAGGTATTTGGCAGGGATTTGACCAGTAGTCTCCCAGCGTGCGATAGTCTGTTGCGAGACCCCCATTTGCTCCGCCAACTCTGATTGCAATACCCCGAGCAAGAGACGGCGCTCGCGTAGAAAATTATTCATACTCATTTTTCGGATTTGTTACTCGAAATGTGAGTATATCAACTTTTCAAGCGGTGGTGGGCTCCAGCGAGCGGGCCCGCATGATGGTCTGCCGGGTGGTCTTGTACTCCCGTGCAAGCGCCGCCACTGCTTCACCTTGGGCAAGCCTTGCTCGGACCTCGCTAAGCTCTCTCGGTGAGAAGGTGGCGGGGCGACCGACAACTTTCCCCTCGGCCTTCGCTCGCACGAGGCCAGCTTGGGTGCGCTCGATAAGTAGGTCCCGTTCGAACTCGGCGACCGCTGCGATGACCCCCATCGTCATCTTCCCCGCAGGGCTCCCCAAGTCCATACCGCCCAGGGCAAGGCAATGGACGCGAACGCCCATCCCGGCGAGTCCCTCCACCGTCGCCCGCACGTCCATCGCGTTGCGGCCYAAGCGATCCAACTTGGTGACCACGAGGATGTCGCCATCCTCCAGCTTGCCCACCAGCGCCCCGAAGGCGGGTCGCTCCTTGGCCGGTACGGAACCCGAGATGGTCTCCTTGATGACCCGCCGGGGGTCTACGGTGAAGCCACTGGCGGTTATCTCACCGAGTTGGTTGTCAGTGGTCTGGTCAGAAGTGCTGACGCGAAGGTATGCGAAGGTGCGGGACATGAGAGGACCTTGGTGTACGAAATGGAGGTACGAATCATCTCATGTGTACGAAATAAGTCAAGCCTTAGTTTCGTACATCAATCCAAAGGGGGTCCGGAACCGGTCGTTTTCGGTCACCCGTTACCATGCGATATGAGAAAACWAATCCCGCAAGCAGCTCTCGCGGTGGCTGCTGACTACGTGAACAGCAAGGAGACTCATGCGTCCCTTGAAAGCCTGTTCCTATACGCGGGGTGCCCAGAGGAGATACCCGAAGGCAGCAAACTTGTGAAGGCCTTGGCGTGGCTACGAGCCACCAACACATCCCCCGCAATCAAGGACCCACTTGCAGTATTCGGGAAGGTTATTGAGGCGTACATGGACACCGAGGTCCAGCCTTGGAATTACAACTTCGATACGGTGTCCGCTTTCCGCAAGAAGATGAACGCAACACTAGCAACGGCAGGGCTGCGCTACCGCGCTGGCGGCTTGGTTTCTGGCGGGCTTGCTGCGCCCACTCAAACCCTTGCGGGGTTTATCAAGGACAGGGACGAAGCAGCTATTACCCAAGAGTTCGAGCGGGCGGCTCAAAAGGCCGAGAGCGAACCACGTGAGGCAGTCTCGGCGGCAGCGAACATTTTGGAATCGCTGTGCAAACACTACATTGAGGCGGAAGGGTTGGACCTGCCATCTAAGCAGGTCCTAAAGGAACTGTGGAATGTAGTGCGCAAGGACCTCGGATTTGACCCAGGCCAAGTCGCAGACGATGACCTTAAGGTTGTTCTGGTAGGTCTAATTCAAATCGTTGACGGTCTCGGTGCCTTCAGGACACATGCCAGTAGCGCCCACGGTAGCGGTCCAAAGTCATACCGCCTACAGCCCCGACA